>NZ_JABFTW010000049.1:0-2341 GCF_021404355.1 Halomonas sp. MCCC 1A11062 | reverse complement strand
GGACAAGCGCAAGGCCGGCACACCTTCAACAACCATGAAATAACCCAGCGGGCCTAGGGGGTCACTTTTATTTCGGCGTTCTACGCCCAAAGGGGGTCACTTTTCAGTCGGCGTTGACAGCCATCTGGGGGAAAGGACGCTCCGCCAGTTGGACGAGGCAAGCGTACACCAGCTGAATAACGTGTCACTGACACGTGCAAACATTAGCGACATGCAGCTCTATCTGCTTCAGGCTGCCACGGCTTTGAGCGACGAAGAGCCCACACGACTCGCGATGCTGCTTGAAGAGTACGATGCTGCCAAGCATATAGCGGAGCAGCGCTTCAGCGTCTATCTCGACTCGCCTAAGGATGATGACCAAAGCGTAGCTTTCGAAACCAGCCTTCAGGCAGCGCTTACCACTCTGCTGGCCAGCTTGGAGCAACAGAGAAGCGCGCTCGCCATGGGCGATAGCGTGGCTTTTCAGGCCCTGATCACCAGAGTCGAGGAGCAGAAGAATACCTTTCGGAGTGAAAGCAGGCGTTTCTCCGACTTCGCAGACGAGCATGTCGATGCGTTAATCGATAATTACGAATCTACGGTGGCGTTTCTCGACTTGATAGAAATCATCGCTTTATTGTCTTCAATATTGCTCATCGTCTTGGTGCGCATTGCAATGGTGCGGGTGATTGTGCTGCCTCTACAGGAAGCCGTAGAGCACTTCGAGCGAATTGCCAAGAGCGATCTTTCTCATCGCATAGCCGATCGCGGTCGTAACGAGATCGGCAAGCTGTTTTCCGCCATGCAGCACATGCAAACCGGCCTCGGCCAGACCGTGGCCACCGTGCGCTCGAGCAGCGGCTCGATTCACGTCGGCGCCAGGGAAATCTCGCTGGGCAACACCGACCTTTCCTCACGTACCGAAGAGCAAGCCGCCTCGCTGCAGGAAACGGCTGCCAGCATGGACCAGCTGACCGCAACGGTTAAGCAGAATGCCGACAACGCCAGACAGGCGAGCACCCTCGCCAATGATGCCTCGACCACCGCCGGTCGGGGCGGCGAGGTAGTCGATGAAGTAATCGACACCATGCACGGCATTACCGAAAGCTCGCGCAAGGTCGTCGAGATCATCAGCGTCATCGACTCCATTGCCTTCCAGACCAACATTCTGGCACTCAACGCTTCCGTCGAAGCGGCGCGAGCCGGTGAGCAAGGTCGGGGGTTTGCCGTCGTTGCCGGAGAGGTACGCAACCTCGCCAGCCGTAGCGCCGAAGCAGCCAAGGAAATAAAGGCACTGATCGAAGCGTCGTCCGAGCAGATTCACAAAGGCTCGACCCTGGTCGAGAACGCCGGCACGACCATGCGCGAGGTGGTTGCATCAGTGCGCCGTGTCACCGACATCATGGATGAGATTTCCGCAGCTTCCCAGGAACAGAGCAGCGGTATCGAGCAGGTCAACATGGCGGTTTCGCAAATGGATCAAGTCACACAGCAGAACGCCGCTCTGGTGCAGGAAGCCTCGGCTGCTGCCGCCTCGCTGGAGGAGCAAGCGGCTCAGCTCGAGGCCGCAGTGGCGACCTTCCGTCTAGCTGAAGACACCAGCGACACTCAACGCCGTCCTGCGATCGAAACCCGCCTATCACAGGCAAGCGGTCAGTCTGTCTCGCTTCGCCACAACGCTACTCCGGCACACCGACCCAGGCTCGCCAACAGCAGCACCGTAGCCGAATGGGAAGAGTTCTAAGCGGCTTCAAGCCGTTGTGCCTGAGGTGCCTATTCCCACTTGCCCGGCCTCGTGCCGGGCTCTTCTTTTCGGACTGAGATCCTTCCTGGTCTCTTCTTCGATGTCATCCCCCACCTTTTCCAATCTCTCCTTCAGGCCTTCCATCGAGCGATCGATATTACGCGCAGCACTATCGCCTGCTTCAGGGGCTTTGGGGGCGTCACAGCCACCAAGATTGCCTAAAACAAGCAACACGAGTAAAACCGGCAGTAGGATTTTTTTCACAGTCATCGTCCTTGGCCACGCCGCTAGAGTGGCGCTGTTTAAATCGACCGCCTTTCTCCGCTCACGTTCCCAGGCTCCACGAAAAGGAACGAAACTCTTCATCTTGCTCACATTGAAGCTGGCCTACAGTAGAGGGAAGCTCAGCCCTGTGCCCATGAAAAAACCCCGAGCTCGGCTGAGCTCAGGGTTTGGATAGATAAGGGGCCTAAACGACGAAACCCCGACCAGTTGGCCGGGGTTTCTGAAGAAGTGCCTGACGATGACCTACTCTCGCATGGGGAGGCCCCACACTACCATCGGCGCTGAGCGGTTTCACTGCTGAGTTCGGCATGGGATCAGGTGGTTCCCACTCGC
>NZ_JABFTW010000048.1:0-2913 GCF_021404355.1 Halomonas sp. MCCC 1A11062 | reverse complement strand
ACCCGTAGCTTCGGTACCTGGTTTAGCCCCGTTACATCTTCCGCGCAGGCCGACTCGACTAGTGAGCTATTACGCTTTCTTTAAAGGATGGCTGCTTCTAAGCCAACCTCCTAGCTGTCTGAGCCTTCCCACATCGTTTCCCACTTAACCAGGATTTCGGGACCTTAGCTGACGGTCTGGGTTGTTTCCCTTTTCACGACGGACGTTAGCACCCGCCGTGTGTCTCCCACGCTGGCACTCACCGGTATTCGGAGTTTGCCTCGGGTTGGTAAGTCGGGATGACCCCCTAGCCGAAACAGTGCTCTACCCCCGGCGGTGATACGTGAGGCGCTACCTAAATAGCTTTCGAGGAGAACCAGCTATCTCCGGGCTTGATTAGCCTTTCACTCCGATCCACAAGTCATCCAAATCTTTTTCAACAGATCCTGGTTCGGTCCTCCAGTTGATGTTACTCAACCTTCAACCTGCTCATGGATAGATCGCCCGGTTTCGGGTCTATTTCCAGCGACTGGTCGCCCAGTTAAGACTCGGTTTCCCTACGCCTCCCCTATTCGGTTAAGCTCGCCACTGAAAATAAGTCGCTGACCCATTATACAAAAGGTACGCGGTCACCGAACAAGTCGGCTCCCACTGCTTGTACGCATACGGTTTCAGGATCTATTTCACTCCCCTCTCCGGGGTTCTTTTCGCCTTTCCCTCACGGTACTGGTTCACTATCGGTCAGCCAGGAGTATTTAGCCTTGGAGGATGGTCCCCCCATGTTCAGTCAAGGTTTCACGTGCCCCGACCTACTCGATTTCACGACACTCAGATTTCGGCTACGGGACTATCACCCGCTATGGTCAGGCTTCCCAGCCTGTTCGCCTATCAGTTGTGCCGCTTAAGGGCTAGTCCCCGTTCGCTCGCCGCTACTGGGGGAATCTCGGTTGATTTCTTTTCCTCGGGGTACTTAGATGTTTCAGTTCCCCCGGTTCGCCTCCCAACACCTATGGATTCAGTGTGGGATACCCAGCTTGTGCTGGGTGGGTTTCCCCATTCAGAAATGCCCGGGTCACAGGTCGTTTGCCACCTCACCGAGCCTTATCGCAGGCTACCACGTCTTTCATCGCCTCTGGCTGCCAAGGCATCCACCGTATGCGCTTAATCGCTTGACCATATAACCCGAAAGGGTCTGGTCCGCGATTACGTACGACAATTGCCGGATACGCTTGAGACGTATCTTGCATTTCTCCTTGCGGAGAAATTGTCAGCATGATTCACATTGTTAAAGAGCAGACTGTTCAGAGAACAGTGGGAAGTCTAACAGTCTTTGCTCTGGCCGATCAGGTAATTCATTGTGAGCACTTGCCGCGAGGCGTGATACGTCGTTTAAGGAGGTGATCCAGCCGCAGGTTCCCCTACGGCTACCTTGTTACGACTTCACCCCAGTCATGAACCACACCGTGGTGATCGCCCTCCCGAAGGTTAGGCTAACCACTTCTGGTGCAGTCCACTCCCATGGTGTGACGGGCGGTGTGTACAAGGCCCGGGAACGTATTCACCGTGACATTCTGATTCACGATTACTAGCGATTCCGACTTCACGGAGTCGAGTTGCAGACTCCGATCCGGACTGAGATCAGCTTTCTGGGATTAGCTCACTTTCGCAAGTTCGCAACCCTTTGTACCGACCATTGTAGCACGTGTGTAGCCCTACCCGTAAGGGCCATGATGACTTGACGTCGTCCCCACCTTCCTCCGGTTTGTCACCGGCAGTCTCCTTAGAGTTCCCGGCATTACCCGCTGGCAAATAAGGACAAGGGTTGCGCTCGTTACGGGACTTAACCCAACATTTCACAACACGAGCTGACGACAGCCATGCAGCACCTGTCTCTGCGTTCCCGAAGGCACCCCTTCGTCTCCGAAGGGTTCGCAGGATGTCAAGGGTAGGTAAGGTTCTTCGCGTTGCATCGAATTAAACCACATGCTCCACCGCTTGTGCGGGCCCCCGTCAATTCATTTGAGTTTTAACCTTGCGGCCGTACTCCCCAGGCGGTCGACTTATCGCGTTAACTGCGCCACAAAGTCCGCGAAGGACCCAACGGCTAGTCGACATCGTTTACGGCGTGGACTACCAGGGTATCTAATCCTGTTTGCTACCCACGCTTTCGCACCTCAGTGTCAGTGTCAGTCCAGAAGGCCGCCTTCGCCACTGGTATTCCTCCCGATCTCTACGCATTTCACCGCTACACCGGGAATTCTACCTTCCTCTCCTGCACTCTAGCCTGACAGTTCCGGATGCCGTTCCCAGGTTGAGCCCGGGGCTTTCACAACCGGCTTATCAAGCCACCTACGCGCGCTTTACGCCCAGTAATTCCGATTAACGCTCGCACCCTCCGTATTACCGCGGCTGCTGGCACGGAGTTAGCCGGTGCTTCTTCTGTGGGTGATGTCCTTCCTGACGGGTATTAACCACCAGGCTTTCTTCCCCACTGAAAGTGCTTTACAACCCGAGGGCCTTCTTCACACACGCGGCATGGCTGGATCAGGCTTGCGCCCATTGTCCAATATTCCCCACTGCTGCCTCCCGTAGGAGTTCGGGCCGTGTCTCAGTCCCGATGTGGCTGATCATCCTCTCAGACCAGCTACGGATCGTCGCCTTGGTGAGCCATTACCTCACCAACCAGCTAATCCGACATAGGCTCATCCGATAGCGCAAGGTCCGAAGAGCCCCTGCTTTCTCCCGTAGGACGTATGCGGTATTAGCCTGGGTTTCCCCAGGTTATCCCCCACTATCGGGCAGATTCCTATGCATTACTCACCCGTCCGCCGCTCGCCACCAGGAAGCAAGCTTCCCGTGCTGCCGCTCGACTTGCATGTGTTAGGCCTGCCGCCAGCGTTCAATCTGAGCCATGATCAAACTCTTCAGTTTAAG
>NZ_JABFTW010000047.1:0-3775 GCF_021404355.1 Halomonas sp. MCCC 1A11062 | reverse complement strand
GCACTTCCAGAAGCTGGAACTGGTCGTCAGCAACGTCAAGTTCCAGGACGGGGAGCAAGTGGTTGATCAATCAGACAGGAATGCGGCCTGATCGCCATCCACCAGATTTGACGATAACTCACCATGCAGCCGTAAATTCCGCAGGTGATCGAGTACGGGGCAACACTACCGCCCCTCTCCAGAGTGATCCTGGCGCCAAGCGAGTGCTCAGAATCTCGAATGATGACGCCCGACTCACTACCGATCTGGCCGAGAGTCTCGCCATTCTTAAAGCTTGCCCACTGCATGATGCTCCCTAGCGGCCTAACGCCGAGCTCAGTCGAGGAAGGCCGCATCGCGGCCTGACATCGGCTGGAGCGCTGTGTTATGCCTGTAACTTAATTGCTTCATAAATGTACGAACCAAGCACGGATCCTATTGCACCCAGAATAACGGCTGCTACTGCTGAAATTACAATTGACCAAAGCGGATGTTTCTTGATGAAATCGGATATCCGATAAAACATCGCCTTCTGAATTCTCCGAATGTCGTTTTGGCACTTTGAGATAACCTCCACGGTTACCTTTTCGCGCTTCAATCGTTCCACGCAATCAGGACAGATGATTGGCTTATGTAATGAATAAATGATGTCTGATTTTATCCCGTTCATATCGAAGAGACAGCCTCGTGTCTCGTCATGAGTAAAGTTTGTTGATTCTGAATTGTCGGGTATTCTATTGCCACTCCGCCTATATAGAAGTGTATACGCATAGAGAAGACGGAAAGCCGCGTTCTCTAGCGGAATGTTAGATGTGCGAAGAATTTCTTTTATCTCGTAATAAGATAAGGTTACACGGCTTGCACTGAGGCGACGCGAGTACCAATTCAGCTCAATTGGCACGTTCACAATAGCCACAAGAAACTCGCCATTAAAGTTATTTGGCAAAACAGTTTCCAACGCCTTATCGGAGAACTCCCAATCCTCGCCATCGGAATCACAAGTTAATGAATAGCTTTCTATATGCCCTGTGATCTCGAATATGGATGATTTCCAATTCTCTATTTTCTTTCTGTCAAAATCAGCAGGCATGTGCCCGACAGTCGCGACTGTTATTCTTGTTTTAGACATCACCTCTCCCTATGAGGCATAACGCCCGCGTAATAGGCGCGAGCTAGCGAGCGTCCTGATTGACGCGATTGTTAGGGTCTCAGCCTTCATCGAGCAGCTCCAAAAGACTTTCTATTTTGTAAAAAAGCTCATCGTAGGTAATTATCAGTACATTCGAGTTTGAGCGATACAGATCAAACGAAGCACGCTTACCCGCATCGTCAGCTTCCATTTCTAAGTTGCCGGCAATAACAAGGCAGGTAGGTTCGAAAGCTTGAAAGGAGTTGTCTCTTTGGACAGAGTGGAAATCCTTCAACAAAGTAGTTTTGTATGACAGGACTTGCACAACAGAGCCAGTCAAGTCCTCAGTTGGAGAGAAAACACCAGTCCTATACTCCTTTCCGATTAACCTTGTTTTTGGAGTTTTAATTTCGACAACAACAAAATTCTTGCTAAAATTGGTTGCATATAGAAAATCAACGACCTTCCCGCCTTTATTCTCAGCACCCTTCCCACCAAGGTAACATTTATCGCCAATCTGAATAATATGGTTCGGAATAGCTTGGGCTATTAGCTTTGGATTGGTTTTAAACAAGGATTGCCAGAACTCTTCATCTCCATTTTCAATATTCTCTCGCCAGATATCCAGGCTTTGGTGAAAGCTTGTGACCGTGCGACTTAGTTCCTTATTAGAAGTAGGAGCGCTTTTTGATTCGAGTTGATTTAGGACTTTTCGCTCGTGTTCCTCTCTAGCGGTCCTAAGCCAATCTGCATCGTAATAGATAGGATCACTATCCACTAGCCTGTGGCAGCTTGGACAGAGAATGATTAAATTATCGAGATCAGCAATTCTTTTCCGAGCGTCTTCTTTATTAATTATTTTCCCTGGGTTGTATCTGGGACCACCTTCCGAAATTGCCTCTATGTGGCAGATCTCCGCGATGGGAGTTCCGTCATCAGTAATCAAGCGAACACCACAATTCGGGTTGGAACATCTATTTCCTGCCCTAGTGAGTAGCAGCCTTCTTGCCGCAGCGACGTTTCCCCGAAATTTCTTTTCCATAGTTCCCAAATACTTCCTACTAGTTCGTGATCCTAACGCCGCGCTTTGCGGCTGGTTCGGAGCGCAGCGGAGAACCAGTCCGGCAACAGCGCTTTGTTATGTGCTGAACTCAATCTAATAAACCAAAATTCAAATCAACAAGAACTTCCTCTAAGGCGATATCTTCAGCCTCGCAGAACTTCTTCAAGTCTTTTAAAAAAGGCCAGCCTCTCTCAATTTCACATATTTCAATTGTGGCAAGGTTCATATCATCTGGGAATCCTTCTTGAATAAATCCATACTTGTCTAGCACCTGAATTACTTCTCTTAACTGTGAGTCATCAGCACCCGTAACGAGTTTTATCTCATGATGCGATATATGGAGCCCATTAATATGGTCGAATATTGATCTCTTTACCATCAAAGTGAGTATTTGACGAGCTTGAATTGGAAGAGAGCGTAAACGTTGGGAGAAAGCAGTAATATCTTCCAACGTTTCTTCAAGCTCTTTATTTGTGTGCCCCCAACTCAAAACTCGATTAAACCGTTCCAAGGATGAAGATGCTTTCACTGTGGATTGTTCAGTATGGTCTGAAAATGAGTTCTGTATTGTAGAAACAATATCGGTAAACTTTGACTCATGCTGAGACTTAATATCTCTCATTCTTTCAACACTATATACGTTGACATCGTCTGTAATTTTATGATGCGCGTGACACATCAAAAGCAGATTACTAAAAGATCGCCTTTGTTCATTTGTCTGATTAGGATTAAACCTTTCACCACCTTCATTCGCCGCTTCAATATGACATATTTGGGCTAAAAAAACTCCCGATGAAGATATGATTTTATGGTTACATCCGGGATACGCACACTCATTCCCGGACTTCAAGAATAGTTCTCTTAAAGTTTCCTTTGTTGGCTCCAGTCTTTTTACATCTTCGGCCATATATCAACTCGACGATTGTCACAACTTTGGGCACATAACGCTTCAAGAAGAGGCGCGCGCATTTTACGCGTCCTTATTTCTTGACTTGTTATATTTTGTTTCAAGATAAACTGCCATGTAAGACGCGATTATTGACCCTAACGCTAGACCAATCACTGTATAAGTCGTCAGAAGCACATTACTTACAACATTGTGTGGTGTGTATGTGTCATAAGAAACGATAACTGCCACGACTAATGATAAAGAAAACCCAATAATAGAGAACATGCGATAAGCCCAAATATCGTCCTTTTCTAAATCGCTAAATTTTTGAATGGTGTTCCCATACATAACACAAGCGATAAATACCAATCCTGGCCCCTCAAATGCTTTCGAACCATAACCCGCTATTGATAAAGAAAACCAGATAATTGCAACTGGAAAGTACATCCAAAAAACATTTACAACTACATTATTGATAACAATTCTCACTTACCCTCCAAAAAAATAACGCCCGCAGCAAGCGCGGTTTTGTAGTGAAGGCGCAGCCGCAACGGAAAAGCCGTCGCCTTGCCTTCGATTGTTATGTGTTGGAGCCCCTATCTGTCAGCGTAGTTGTCACCTAAACGGATTGAGAGGTGATCAACGTGCGTTACCCCGCAGAGCGTAAGGAAGCCATCCTCAAGAAGATGGCACCGCCCATGAGCATGACCATCCC
>NZ_JABFTW010000046.1:0-4094 GCF_021404355.1 Halomonas sp. MCCC 1A11062 | reverse complement strand
GCACTTCCAGAAGCTGGAACTGGTCGTCAGCAACGTCAAGTTCCAGGACGGGGAGCAAGTGGTTGATCAATCAGACAGGAATGCGGCCTGATCGCCATCCACCAGATTTGACGATAACTCCTCGCCGCGCCCATAGGTGGGCAGCCAGTCGAAGGGGGTGATATAGCTGTCGAATCCTTTCAATTTTTTCCACCTGCCGGTGCTGGGGTTGGTGGTCCAGGTGAGCTGGTCGCCGACTAGGTCGCGGTAGTCGGCCAGAATGTCCAGCACCGCCTGGCGCTTCTCTTCCTGCTGGGAGCCGGTAAAGAACAGTGTCACGCCCAGGCAAATCTTGAACAGCACGCCGTTATCCGTTTCGACGGTGAGCAGCTGGTCGAGAGGTGCGTTGATTACGTCAGGCATCCCTGCCATGGCGGTCTCCATGCGTCAGGCCTCGTCGGCATGCCAAGTGATGGCGGTAATGTCGGCGCGCAGTTCCACCACCGCATGCTGCTCGCCTGCGCGGCCGCGCAGGCGCCAGGGGTCGCCGCGTTCGATCAGTTCCAGGGTGTGAAAATGGGGCAGCAACTTCTCCTCGGCCAGCTCGTGCTCCACCAGTGGCCAGCTCCCTCCCTCCTGAATGCGCACCTCGACCTCGCCCTGAGTATGAAACACCATGGTGCCCGGCCCCCAGAAGGGGGTGATATCCGATTGCAGCGACCAGTCGCCGTCGCGGCAGATCACTCGAATGGCCGTGTCCGTGATCTCCACCCGCTCCAGCTCGATATCGGGGAACAGCTGCTTGGGGAACCACTCCAGGGCAAACGTTTCGCCGCTCGCTGTTGGCTCGCTCATGGCTGACCTCCCTGTGGGCTGAAGCGCGCCAGCCAGGCCTGGTACTCAGGCTCATTGAAATATTTTTCGTGACGATTGCTGGGCATCAGCGAAGAATGAATAGCTTGATGATCCTTGACACGGATCGGCTCGATAATGGCAGCAACACGACGGTAATCGGCCAGTGCTGCATTGACTTCGGGATCTTCGCTGTCGCCAAGCTGGGGCATGGGGCCTGCACGAAGGATAGCGCCGCCGTCGTACTCGAGCACTGGCAGCTCACCCATTGCCTCCTTGATGCGCTCCATGCCACCAAGCCGTTCTAGCCAACGGTCGGAGAGAATGGTCAGCCAGTCGACGCCCTTGGGACCTTGATGTAAGTTAAATACGTGCTCAGAAAAATTATTTATTTGAAGGCCAGGAAAACGCTGCCCAAAACGATATTCAAGAATAGAAGCCTCATCACTTCTTTCATGGCCATAAGACCTCCCTAGCCAGAAACCCGCATAGCCTTGATCAGGCTTCAGCTTGTCGCACCAGCGCTGTACATGCTCGGGCAGCTTATCTTCACGCTCGATAAAAAAATCAATAGGAAACTGACAATAAAGATAGCTTAGATCATCGTCTCTAAGACGACCCAGCGATACCAGGCCATATTCATTTGCATCGCTGGGACGTTGACCACCATGGTAAACCAACTCCCATTCGCCGCGCCCATGGCTAGGCAGCCAGTCGAAAGGAGTGATATAGCTATCGAACCCCTTAAGCTTCTTCCACTTGCCAGTGCTAGGGTTGGTGGTCCATGTTAGTTTGTCCCCGACCAGATCGCGGTAGTCCGCAAGAATTTCCAGCACAGCCTGGCGTTTCTCTTCCTGCTGGGAGCCGGTAAAGAACAGCGCCACACCCAAACAGATTTTAAACAGCACGCCGTTATCGGTTTCTACCGTAAGCAGTTGATCTAGATCCTTTGGTGTTGTATCCATTTATTTCTCCTTAATGGTTACAATAAACATACCGAAAACTTGACGTTCAAGGTAATGGGTACGCCCCTTTGTAAATTTGACGGGTATTGATGACGTGCCCAGCTATGTCCCACCAATAAGAGCAGCCCCAGCAGCAAGTACACGAAGCGAAAATTGTCCAGCGACTCGTGCCACACCTATAACGGTTGTGTCCCAATCAATCCCCTTCTCTTCCAGGCGATCCTGGTAGATCTCCATGGCAGGCTGGGTATCCGTCTCGTATTCTGTCTGTCGAGGGCCATCACAGCTACATCGTTCTGGCGTGAGTAGTTTGAGCTTATCTCTGCCACCAGCTATATCACGGTAAGCTACCTCTTGTCCCGGTCCCCAATCATCCGGCGGAAACTTGACCTCGATGACGCCCAGCAGATTGTCCTGGGTGGGCTTGCCGTTGGGGTCACGCAGCGCCACGGCATCGGGGATGCGCAGCTCGCCGCGGGTATAGCCTTCCTCTCGGTTCTTTGCCGTCTCGGTTAGCAAGGCCCCATTGCGCTTCATACTGACGATACGGTTGATGGAATGGCCGAAGTTGCGGATCGGCTCTATCGTCTCCAGGCCCTCGGCATCCTTCAGCAGTAGCGGTGAGGGCGGCGAACTTCCCATGTAGTAGGGTACCTGCACGCGCAGGCCGGTGTCGCAGGTCTCGTTGAGGCTCATGAGACCTAAATCGACACAGCTCTGCTTGAGGTTGATTCCACCCTGGCCCTTGTTGGGCACCACGTTGCAGGTACAGACGAAACTGCAGACGATACCCAGGCGGCTTTCGATATCGTTGTCCAGCGGGCACTGCTGGGCGCCGTTGTCGCTCATGAATGCGTTCCTTCTCGTGATGCTGGGTCCATCTGGGGGCCTTCGGGCAGCCAAGCGGGATCATGGTGGTGGCGGTCGGGCAGCTTGCCGTAGGCATGGGTTTGCCAGTTGGCGAGGGTTGCCGTCAGGCCGTGCCGCGCCAGGTCCTGCTGAAAGTCGTCACGCCGTTCCGGGTGCGAACAACTGGTCACCGCCAGCAGACAGAAATGCGCGGCTTCGTCACGGCTGGGCAGGGTGTCGGCGTTGAGCGCCGTCAGGCGATCCACGGCATCGGCCACTCGCGCTTCGATGCTGGGGCTGTCCAGGTGCATCAACCAGGCACCGGCCTCGAGTAGCAGCCGCTGCTGGGTATCGCCTATCAGCTCCTGGCGGTAAAGCGGTCGTAATGCCCGTTGGTGGCGTGGTTGGATTTTCCACCACGGCGCAGCCGGTAACGGGGCCCGAACGCGATCCTCCTCTGGGTGCTGGGCAGCATGTCGCGCAGTGAAGCCGCCAGCGGAGCGGTAATTGACGGCCGTGACGGGACCGAACCATTGGCGGTATTCATGGCCGTCGAAGGCATCAAGGAAGTGCGGTAGTACGTCCGGGTCGTAGAAGCGGAACAGGACTTCATCGCCTTGCGGGTTCAGGATCGTCAGCCAGCGGCGGTAGTGCATGGCCAGTGCCTCGGGCGTTTCCTGACTGGCCAGTAGCAGCCCCCAGTTGAGTGTGGGGCGTTCAGCTATTAGCCAGTGCAGAAACGGGTCGTGGGGCGAGGTGCTGGCCACGATGGGCGAGACTTCCAGCAAATGGGAGAATGGCGTGTCCAGGTAGAGTGGCACACTGCTGTTGCTATGAGGCGAACGTCGATACCACTGCCGACGCAGCTCGGGAAGTGCCGCATCTAGCAGAATATGGGTACAAGCGGGCAGTGTACTCACCGACTGTCCCCCGAGGATTTGAGCGTATCGGCGCAGATATCGCAAAGTGCCTTGCCGCTACTGGCCGCTCTCTGTAGCGCCAGTACCTGGCCTTCCGTTTCGGCAAACGCGGTGGGCTGCCAGTTGGGCTCGAGGGTGAAGTCCTCATGCACCTCAGGTACTGCCCTACCCGGCAGCAGTGGCGTCTCGACGGCCTGGCCTGAGCCGGAACCGGGGCTGCCTCCGGCGTTGATCTTGACCTTGGGGCCGACCAGGGTGACGCCGCCGCCGTCGAGCTTGAGGAAGCTGCCGCCGGCGTTGAGCGTCATTTCGCTGCCGGCTTCGAGCACTACCTTGTGCCCGGCCTTGACGTGCAGTTCGCGGCCGCATTCGCTGAGCCAGGCCTGGCCGGCCTTGATGTGCAGGGTGCCCTGTACCGTGAGGTGCTGGTTGGCGACGGTTTGCTCATGGCGCTCGCCGCGCACGGTATGGTGCTCGTCGGCGTGGATCTCGCCGATGCGGTCGTGGTGCACGGTGAGGAAGCTGTCGT
>NZ_JABFTW010000045.1:0-9778 GCF_021404355.1 Halomonas sp. MCCC 1A11062 | reverse complement strand
CGGAGGGTAGAATCGGTCATGGCGTATCCACTCATGTTGATTGAGATCTTGGTCGTGATCAATCAACAGGATACGCCACCCTTCCTACCTCCTCCCATACACCAGAAATCACCATAGCTCGTGAACCGAGTGTTCAAGGACAAGCCGGGCGGCCTGGTGGTGGATTACATCGGGATCGCCAACGAGCTGAAGCAGGCGCTGAAGACCTATACCGAGGCTCAGGGTCGGGGGGCGCCGACCCACAGCGCCGAGGAGGCCTACGCGGTATTGATGGAGCGGCTCGATGTGATCCATGGCATGTTCGCCAAGGGGCCCGGGGGCGAAGGCTTCGATTACAGTGGTTTTCAGGAAGCTCCGCAGAAGCTGCTGGTACCTGCCGCCAACTACATTCTCGGTCTAGAGGATGGAAAGAAGCGCTTCCTGAATACAGTGTTGGCGATGAACAAGGCCTACTCCTTATGCGGTACCTTGGATGAGGCCCGCGCCTTGCACAAGGAGATTGCCTTCCTTTCCGCGATAAAGGTGGCCATCACCAAGGTGACCAGCGTAGACCGCAAGCTGAGTCAGGAAGAGAAGAACTCGGCGCTCAAGCAGATCCTGGACAACGCCTTGGTGGCAGAGGGTGTGACCGACGTGTTCGGCCTGTGTGGGCTCGACAAGCCTAACATTGGGCTGCTCTCCGAGGAGTTTCTCGAGGATGTGCGCCAGATGCCCTATCGCAACCTGGCGGTGGAGCTGCTGGAAAAGCTGCTTAAGGACGATATCAAGGCCAAGACCCGCAGCAATGTGGTGCAGGAGAAGAAATATTCTGATCGTCTCCAGGAGACGCTCCGTAAATACCACAACCGGGGCATCGAAACCGCTCAGGTAATCGAAGAGCTAATTGCGATGGCCAAGCAATACAAGGCTGAGATGGCTCGCGAGCAAGATCTTGGACTAAGCCCGGATGAGGTCGCTTTCTACGACGCTTTGGCCACTAACGAGAGTGCCGTTCGCGAGCTAGGGGATGAAACACTGAAAAAGCTGGCGGTCGAGGTCACCGAGAAGCTGCGTAAGTCCACTACTGTCGACTGGCAAGTGCGCGAGAGTGTGCGAGCCCGATTGCGCATTCTGGTGCGGCGTACTCTGCAGCGATACAAGTACCCGCCCGACAAGGCACGGGAAGCCGTTGAGCTGGTATTGAAGCAAGCCGAAACATTATCTAGCTACTGGTTGGCAGCATAGGGAAAACCATATGGCCTCCATTCGCCGTGAGCTGGTGGCGTTGATCGAGCGCGGCGCGATCCCGCGTGAGCAGGTGGCGCGGGCGGTTGCGCTTTCCGGGCTGCACCCTTCGGGGCGGGCCTGGGGGGTGTTCCTGGACCGACTGCTGCTGTGGCTGGGTGCGCTGGCGCTGGTCTTCGGCGTACTGTTCCTGGTGGCGTACAACTGGGCCGAGATGGGTCGGTTGATGCGCTTTGGGTTGGTGCAGGCGGCGCTGTTGGTGGCCATCGCGGTGTACGTTTGGGCCGAGGTGCGCGGTGCCGCCAGCGATCTCGTACCGCGGGTCGCGCTGATGGCGGCTGCGCTGCTGCTTGGGGTGCTGCTGGCGCTGGTCGGCCAGGTGTACCAGACCGGCGCCGACCCATGGCAGCTGTTCTTCGTCTGGGCCGTACTGATGCTGCCCTGGGCGCTGGTGGCGCGCTTCGATGCGCTGTGGCTCCTGTGGCTGGGGCTGCTCAACCTCTCACTTGCGCTCTATTTCCGCACCTGGGGCGGGCTCTTCGGCCTGTTCAGCGGCGATACGGGCGCCTTGTGGGGACTCTTCATTCTCAACACGCTGGCGCTCGCGGTATGGGAGCTGGGCGCACGACGCTGGCGTTGGCTGTCGCGGGGATGGCCCGTGCAACTGTTGGCGCTGGGCGGCGGCGTACCGCTCACGTTGCTGATGATGAGCTGGGTCGTCGCTGAGCGTTTGGCATTTTCCCCAGTGCTGCCGGTTTATCTGCTGTGGCTGGTGGCGCTCTACGTCGTCTATCGCCACTGGCGGCCCGAGCTGTTCATGCTGGCGGGCGGCTGCCTGTCGGTCATCGTCGTGGTCACGCTGCTGCTTGGCCGGCATCTGCTGTGGCAGGGCGGCGCGGAGAGCTTTCTGGTGCTCTCTATGGCGGTACTAGGGATGGGGGCTGCGGCAGTGTTCTGGCTCAAGCGGCTGCACCGGGAGATGTCGTCATGAGTCGTTCGCTGGAGAAAAAGCTCATCGAAAGCGGGATTGCCGTATCCCAGGCCGACGGCGCGCCGCCAATCGAAACGCCCTGGTTCGTGCGTGCCATTCAGGCGTTCTCGGGTTGGCTGGCCGCACTGTTCCTGCTCGGCTTCATCGGCATGGGCGCGGTGTTCCTGCTCGACAGCAGCGTCGCCTCGGCCATCTTGGGCCTGATGCTGATTGGCGGCGCTTATGCGCTGCTGCGACAAGCGCAAAGCGACTTTCTGGAGCATCTGGCCCTGGCCGCGAGCCTGGCGGGGCAGATGTTGGTGGCCTGGGCGCTGGCCTCAGTGCTGGGCACTACGCTGGGGTGGGATAGTGCTGGGCTGTGGTGGGCGCTGCTAGCACTTCAGGTCGTGCTGGCCCTGATCATGCCGAGCCTGACTCACCGTACCTTTTCCGCCTTCGCCGCGTGCCTGGCGTTCTATCTGGCCATGGTCGAAACCGCTTCCGCCCCTACGATGGCCGGCGGGCTGGTGCTGCTGGGGCTGACCGTCCTGTGGCTTAACGAGTTTCGTTGGCCGGCCCACGTCCGCCAGTTGGAGGCGCTGGGCTATGGCCTGCTGCTGGGGTTATTGGCGATACAGTCGGTGGGCTACTTCGGCCAGTCGTTGCTGTTGGGGCGCTACTTCATTGGAAGCGGGCTCGACTGGCTGGAGCCCTGGGCCGGGGATGCCCTGGGCCTGCTGGCGCTGTTGCTGCTGCTTCGGCATCTTTTTCAGCGCCATGCCCATGGGGTCGAACCGGGCATGCGGGTCGCCGCTTATACCGCCGTACTGCTGCTGGCGCTGCTCTCGTTGCAGGCGCGTGGCCTGAGTCATGGCGCCGTGGTGGTCGCGCTGGGCTTTGCCATCGGCCATCGCGGGGTCATGGGATTCGGTGGGCTGCTGCTGTTGCTCTCCATCACCAGCTATTACTACTGGCTTGATGTCACCCTGCTGGCCAAGGCCATGACGCTGTTCACGCTCGGCCTGCTGCTGCTGGCGATACGCTGGGCGCTGCAACGCCGCTGGCGCACCGGGGCAAGCGTCGCGGTAGAGGAGAGGGCGGACGCATGAAGTCGGCTATCAGATGGAACCTGGTCGTGGTGGTTGCCGCCACGGCGCTGAGCCTGACCGTAGTCAACCTGGCCATATTGGGCAAGGAGCGTCATCTGGCGCAGGGCGAGGCGGTATTTCTCGAACTGGCACCGGTGGATCCGCGCTCGCTGATGCAGGGCGACTACATGGCGCTGAACTTCGATATCGCCAATCGTATTCGCGACACGCTGTACCAACGGCGCCTCGCGGATGACGAGCCGCATGCTGCCGACGGCTACGTCATCGTGCGTCTCGACGACCGTGGTGTGGCCCACTTCCAGCGTTTGGGGGCTGCGGAGGAGTCGCTGGAGGCCGACGAGCGGCGCCTGCGCTATCGGCTACGCAACGGCCAGGTACGCTTCGCCACCGATGCCTTCTTCTTTCAGGAAGGCCATGCCGAACGCTACGAGCCCGCCCGCTACGGCCAGTTCCGCGTGAACGAGCGCGGCGAGCCCCTGCTGGTTTCACTGCACGGCGACGAGCTGGAGCTGTTGGGGGATATGGAGAGATAGAAGCACTTGGAGAGATATCGACCCGAATCAAGGACCAAGCGAAGGAAGGTAAGTATGCACGGCCCGAACCCCGCGAACCCGCACCCCATGGAAGGGTTCCCTCAGGTGTGCTTCATCAAGAGCGTGGTCAAGAATCCGAATATCATCGTCGGCGACTACACCTATTACGACGACCCGGAAGATTCGGAGAACTTCGAACGCAACGTGCTTTACCACTATCCGTTCATCGGCGACAAACTCATCATCGGCAAGTTCTGCGCCATCGCCCGAGGCGTCAAGTTCATCATGAATGGGGCAAACCACAAGCTCTCCGGTATCTCCACCTATCCGTTCCAGATCTTCGGCAACGGCTGGGAGAAGGTGATGCCGGCGGCGAGCGAGCTTCCCTACAAGGGCGATACGGTCATCGGCCATGACGTGTGGATCGGCTATGACGCGCTCATCATGCCCGGCGTGCAGATCGGCAACGGTGCCATCGTCTCTTCTCGTTCGGTGGTGGTGAGCGACGTGCCGCCCTATACGATTGTAGGAGGCAACCCTGCCCGCCCGATCAGACAGCGCTTTTCGCCGGAAGAGGTCGAAACCTTGCAGGCCATTGCCTGGTGGGACTGGCCGGTGGAAGAGATCACACGGCATCTGCCTCTGATCGTGGCGGGGGATGTGGAGGCCTTGCGATCTTCACTTGGGACTCGTCGTTGAGCAGCGTTTCGAAGCCTTTCTCGAGGATGCCATCCGGGGGGCTCGCGGTGCGTGTCGTCGTTCATGGGATGACCTCGATGTGCTTGTCATGTGGGCCGGCAAGTGCCGGCCCGTGATGTCATGTGGTGTCAGGCCAAGTGGTGTCAGGCCAGGTGATGCACTTCCTGCTGGCCATACACCGGCGTCGGGATGCCTTCCATGCGCGCCTTGAGCTGCAGCGCCAGGTAGTGGGAGTAGTGGCGCGACTGGTGCAGGTTGCCGCCGTGGAACCACAGCGCCTGCTGCTGGGTGGGCTTCCACATGTTGCGCAGCTCACCCTCCCAGGGGCCGGGGTCCTTGGTCGTGTCGGAGCCGAGCCCCCAGCACTTGCCGACCTTGTCGGCCACCTCCTGGGAGATGATGCGCGCCGCCCAGCCGTTCATGGAGCCGTAGCCGGTGGCGTAGACGATCAGGTCGGCGGGCAATTCGGAGCCGTCGCTGAGCGTCACCGAGCGCGGGTTGATGCGTTCGATGCCCACGCCGCTGCGCAGCTTGATGTCGCCGTTGGCCACCAGATCGCAGGCACCGACGTCGATGTAGTAGCCGGAGCCGCGGCGTAGGTACTTGAGGAACAGCCCGGAGTCGTCGTCGCCGAAGTCGAGCATGAAGCCGGCGTCCTCCAGCTTCTTGTAGAACTCGGCATCGCGTTCGCGGATCCGATTGAAGGCGGGGCGCTGGAAGTCGGGCAGCAGCTTGTAGGGGATCGAGGCGAAGATCAGGTCGGCCTTGTCGTGGGTGATGCCGTTGTTTACCGCTTCCTCGGAGTAGAGCGGGCCGAGGGCGTGCTCCATCAGCGAGTCGGACTTGACGATGTGGGTCGAGGAGCGCTGGATCATGGTCACGTCGGCATCGTTTTCCCACAGCGCCGCGCAGATGTCGTGGGCCGAGTTGTTGGAACCCACCACGATCACCTTCTTGCCCCGATAGGCATCCGGCCCGGGGTGCTGGCTGGAGTGCTGCTGCTCGCCTTCGAAGGTCTCGGCACCGGGAAAGTGGGGGACGTTGGGCACGCCCGACATGCCGGTGGCCAGGATCAACTGCTTGGGCTTGAGTGTGACCTGCTCGCCGTCGCGGTTGACGCGCACCGTCCACTCGCCGCTGGCCTCGTCGTAGCTGGCACCCTCGCACTCGGTGGAACTCCAGTAGTTGAGTTCCATCACCTTGGTGTACATCTCCAGCCAGTCGCCGATCTTGTCCTTGGGGGCGAACACCGGCCAGTTCTCGGGGAAGGGGATGTAGGGCAGGTGGTCGTACCATACCGGGTCGTGCAGGCACAGCGACTTGTAGCGATTGCGCCAGGCGTCGCCGGGGCGAGGGTGCTTGTCGAGCACGATGGTGGGGACGTCGAGCTGGCGCAGCCGCGCGGCGAGCCCGATGCCGCCCTGTCCGCCGCCGATGATCACGCAGTAGGGTTGGCGTGTGTAGCCGAGCTCCTGTGCTTCTCGCTGGCGCGATTCGAGCCAGGTCTCGCGGGTCTTGCTGGCGCCGTGTTCGGCCCCCAGAGGCCGCCTGGCACCGCGTGGCTCGGGGTGGTCCTTGAGCTCCTGCATGGTGGTCAGCAGGGTCCAGCATTTGCCGTTCTTCAGGCGCAGATAGCCCTTGCCAAGGGCGACGCCGGTCTCGAAGGTCAACCAGGCGTCGGTCACGCCGTTGGCTTCGGTGGCCTCGCCATCGAGCTGCCAGTTGGTGGGACGTGCCTCGCTCAGGGTGGCGTTGAGCATCGACTGGATGGCGTCCTTGCCTTCCAGCGTCTTGAGATTCCAGGTGAAGGCGACCAGGTCGCGCCAGTAGCACTCGTCATTGAACAGGACCATGACCCGTTGGATGTCGCGTTGCTCCAGTGCGCTCTCGAAGTCGCGCAGCCACTGCTGGGCGTGTTGAGTCGGCGTGGGTGTCGTCATCGTTGTTCTCCGCTTGTTGTTGGGGGACGCCCTGTGTCCTGGCAGAAACCGTGCCAGCCGCGGAGTGCGTGCGAGAAACGCTTCCAGACGATTGAAAAGCTTGGTGTTACGAGCGGGTGTTAAGCGAGGGGTAGCGTTAAGTGACCTGTAACGCATGTGACAGCTGTCACGTGGCGGAAGCGGCCCGGGCGTTACACCTGTAACCCCCGACCAAGGGCTCAGGTGAAGCCGATTGACTCTTGCCCGGTACGGCATAGGCTGGAAGCAGGCCTGCCACACAACAACAAGGCCCGCCGTCGCCGGAGAGCGGCAAGGCGGCACCGGAGGCAGCGATGCCATTGCGTAACGAGCAACGCCAGCACATCGAGACCCTGATCCGACTCAGCGAAGGCCAGCCGGCGGACCTGGGCGGCTGTCGCGACGTGATCCGGCGCTCCTGGGAGCGTTGCGTCGGCGAGTATCGGCTCGACCCCGGCCGACCCCGCCCCGTACGGGTACTGACTCAGCAGGCGCTCAAGGAGCACCGCGAGCCGGTGGATGAACTGCTGCACGTGGCACGGGCCGGCGTCGATCAGCTGTTCGCCCAGATCGCCCCGCTGGGCTATGTACTGCTGCTCACCGACCGCCAAGGCATCACCGTGGACTTCCGCGGCCAGCGCGAGCAGGAGATCCACCTGCGCCGGGCGGGCCTCTACCTCGGTGCCGATTGGGACGAGCGCTACGCGGGCACCTGTGCGGTTGGCACTTGCGTGCACGACGCCCAGGCCATCACCTGTCATCAGAGCGAACATTTCGATGCCACTCACATCAGCCTGACCTGCACGGCGGCGCCGATCACCGACCCACAGGGGCAGGTCATCGCGGTGCTGGACATCTCCGCGCTGCAGTCGCCGCGCGCCCAGGAGAGCCAGAACTTCGGTCTGCCGCTGGTCACGCTCTATGCGCGGATGATCGAGGACGCCTATTTCCTGCACCGCTATCGCCGCTGCTTGATGCTGCGCTTCGATACCGCCCGCGAGTTCGTGCATCTCAATGGCCGAGGGCTGATCGCCATCGAGGAGGACGGCAGTGTGGTCGCGGCCAATGGCGCCGGTCGCGCACTGATCGACGCCCATCTGCGCCGCTGGCCGCCTTGGTCGCCGGGCTGGCAGCCTTCGGTCACCCAGCTGTTCGACGGTGAACTCAGTGAACTGTTGGGCATCCCGGCCGCCAGCGATGACGGCATTCGCGCCTTTCGGGCACGCGCCAACGACACCACCTGCTTCGTCACCCTGCTCGAGCCGCGCGGTCGACGCCCGGCCCCATGTCCCTTGCCGCCTTCGCCTGCGCCGGTGCCGGCGCTGGACCGGCTCGCCTCGGACGATCCCGCCATGCATCGCGTACTCAAGCTGGCGCGGCGGCTGCGCAACGAAGAGGTCAGCGTGTTGATCACCGGCGAGACCGGTACCGGCAAGGAGGTGCTGGCTCGAGCGCTGCACGATAGCGGTACGCGTGCCAAGGGGCCCTTCGTGGCGGTGAACTGCGCCGCGATTCCCGAATCGCTGATCGAAAGCGAACTGTTCGGCTACCTGCCCGGCGCCTTCACTGGCGGGCGCAGCAAGGGCATGCGCGGGCTTATCCAGCAGGCCGACGGCGGCACCCTGTTCCTGGATGAGATCGGCGACATGCCGCTGACGTTGCAGACCCGGCTGCTGCGCGTACTGGCCGAGCGTGAAGTGATGCCGCTGGGGGCCGAAAAGGCGCTGCGCATTGATATTCGCGTGATCACCGCCACCCATCGTGACATGAGCGAGCTGATCGCGCGGGGCGGCTTCCGGGAAGATCTCTACTACCGTCTGAACGGCGCCCAGCTGCGGCTTCCGGCGCTGCGCGAGCGGGCCGACAAACACTATGTGATACGCAGCGTGTACCAGGCGCTTCTAGCCGAGCGTGAGCGGGAGGTGCGCCTGCGCGCCGATGCCATGAGCGCGCTACTGGCTCACGCCTGGCCGGGCAACATCCGCCAGCTCAAGAACGCCCTGGCCTTCGCCCTGGCCACGGCCGAGGGCGACGAGATCACCCTTCACGACCTGCCGGAAGAGTGCCAGGGCCACCTCGGCGCCGCACCGCAGACGTTCGCCGTGCTGCAGGCAGAAGAGCAGGACGGGGGCGAAGCGCTGCATGAACTGCTGCGCTCAACAGGCTGGAACGTCAGTCTCGCCGCGCGGCGACTCGGTGTTTCACGTCCCACCATTTACCGGCGCATGCGCCGCCATGGCCTGGTGCCGCCCAACTCGCGCGAGTCCGACTCGAAGCTCGAACGTTAACACGCTATCTTTGTGGCTATTGCGTGCCTTTGCTGCCCAGAACCTAGCGTATTGGAGCTTCCATGAGCCAACAAAACGAGTACCTGCCGCCCAAGGTGTGGAAATGGGAAAAGGCCAGCGGCGGCGAGTTCGCCAACATCAATCGGCCCATCGCCGGCCCCACCCACGACAAGGCATTGCCGGTGGGTAAGCATCCGCTACAGCTCTACTCGCTGGCCACACCCAACGGGGTAAAGGCCACGGTCATGCTCGAGGAGCTGCTGGCGCTGGGCCACGCAGGCGCCGAGTACGATGCCTGGCCGATCCGCATCGGCGAGGGGGAGCAGTTCGGTAGCGGCTTCGTCGAGGTCAACCCCAACTCCAAGATCCCGGCGCTGATGGACCACAGCACCACACCACCCACCCGGGTGTTCGAGTCGGGTTCGATCCTGCTTTACCTGGCCGAGAAATTTGGCGAGTTGTTGCCCCGCGATCATGCCGGGCGCAGCGAGACGCTGAACTGGCTGTTCTGGCAGATGGGCAGCGCGCCCTACCTGGGGGGCGGCTTCGGTCACTTCTACGCCTACGCGCCGACCAAGATCGAGTACGCCATCGATCGTTTTGCCATGGAGGCCAAACGCCAGCTCGACGTGCTGGATCGTCGCCTGGCCGAGAGCCGTTATCTCGGCGGCGATGACTACACCATCGCCGATATCGCCAACTGGGCCTGGTACGGCCAGCTGGCGTTGAATCGTGTTTACGATGCCGGCGAGTTCCTGCAGGTGCAGGAGTACGAGCACGTGCAGCGCTGGGCCAGGGAGATCGATACTCGGCCGGCGGTGAAGCGCGGGCGCATGGTCAATCGCACCTTCGGCCCGCTTGAGCAGCAGCTGCACGTGTCAACGCCGACTGAAAAGTGACCCCCTTTGGGCGTAGAACGCCGAAATAAAAGTGACCCCCTAGGCCCGCTGGGTTATTTCATGGTTGTTGAAGGTGTGCCGGCCTTGCGCTTGTCCTT
>NZ_JABFTW010000044.1:0-12735 GCF_021404355.1 Halomonas sp. MCCC 1A11062 | reverse complement strand
GGGATGGTCATGCTCATGGGCGGTGCCATCTTCTTGAGGATGGCTTCCTTACGCTCTGCGGGGTAACGCACGTTGATCACCTCTCAATCCGTTTAGGTGACAACTACGCTGACAGATAGGGCCACGCCTACCTTGGAGCGATTCGGTCGGCCGATGGTCTGGGTGATCCAGGTGCCGGTTTCGGCGAGCTTGTCGAGGTCAATGCCGGTTTCGATGCCCAGGCCGTTGAGCAGGTAGACGACGTCTTCACTGGCCACGTTGCTGGAGGCGCCCTTGGCATTGGGGGAGCCGACGAGAGGAGAGGGTGGTTCAGTCTCTTTGTAAGCTATTTCTTACATTCTTATCAGCGAAGCGCCACAGATAAGCCTGGCTGCGATTGGTATCCTTTGCTGCGCGAAAAAGCGTGTCTACGCAAAACGACCAATAACATCGAGTACTTCCAGCCGCAGGGAGGCGACATGGCCAAGGCCACCGGTTTGCATTTCACTCTGACCTTGCCCGACACCGAGGGCCTGGCGGTCATCGAGTTCACCCACCGGGAACGGCTCTCCGCCCCCTTCGAGCTCACGGTGCGCTTCGCCAGCCGTAACGGCAGCCTCTCTGCCCGCGACATTCTCGACCGCGAGGCCACCCTGACCATCTGGCAGGACGACGAGATGCTGCGCCAGGTGAACGGCATCGTCAGCGAGTTCGCCCGTGGCGACCGCGGCCACCGCCACACCTTCTACCGGGTCGAGATCCGGCCCGCGCTGTGGCGCCTTGTCCTGCGTCAGAACTCGCGTATCTTCCAGGAAGTCTCGCCGCTCACGGTGCTCAACACCCTGTGCGACGAGCACGGCCTGACCGATCTCGTCTTCGCCGCCACCCGCGAGCCTGAGTCTCGGGAGTACCTTACTCAGTACCGGGAAGACGATCTCGCCTTCGTCGAGCGCCTGGCCGCCGAAGAAGGGCTGTTCTACTTCCACGAGTTCTTCGAAGTCGGCAGCGACGAGGATGCTCGCGCCGCCCACCGCCTGGTGTTTGCCGATGCGCCCCAGGTGCTGAGCCACCTGGGCGAGCGCACCTACCACGGCCGCGCCGGGGGCACGCCGCCGGCGCGTCACGTGCGCAAGCTGCAGCAGCACGCCCGGGTCGCCCCGGCCTCGGCCACGCTCAAGGACTACTCGTTCAAGAAGCCTGCCTACGGCCAGCTGCACGATCACGCCGCACGCGATCTGGAAGCTCACGGCCAGCGTGGCGTCGTTGATACAGGGTACGAACACTACGACTACCCCGGGCGCTACAAGGCCGACGCCTCCGGCCAGGCCTTCACCCGCATTCGCCTTGAAGCGCTGCGCCGCGGTGCCAACACCGCCGACGCCGAGAGCGATCTGCCCGAACTCGCCCCGGGCACCCGGTTCACGCTCACCGACCACGATCTGGATGACCTCAACCGCGACTGGCAGGTGCTCGGCGTCATTCACCACGGCAAGCAGCACCAGGCGCTGGAAGAGGACGGCTTCGTTCAGAGCGGTGGCCAGAACGATGGGCAAGGGAATGATGGCCTGCAGGGTCGGGCAGGCTCGGAAGCCATGACCCGCTACCACAACGAGCTGCTCCTGATGCCCGCCGACCAGGCTTGGCGTCCCGAACCCAAGCCCCGCCCTCGGGTCGACGGCCCTCAGATCGCCTTCGTGGTGGGTCCCGAAGGTGAAGAGATCTACTGCGACGAGCACGGCCGGGTCAAGGTGCAGTTCCCCTGGGATCGCTACGCTGAGCCTGATGAAACAGCGAGTGCTTGGATACGTGTCAGCCAGGACTGGGCCGGCGGCGGCTACGGCAGCATGGCGATTCCGCGTATCGGCCATGAAGTGATCGTCAGCTACCTGGAGGGCGATCCCGATCAACCGCTGATCACCGGGCGGATCTACAACGCCGTCAGCACACCGCCCTACGAACTGCCGGCGCACAAGACCCGCACCGTCATCCGCACCCAGAGTCACCAAGGCGAAGGCTTCAACGAACTGCGCCTGGAGGACGAAGCCGGCCAGGAGCAGATCTGGCTGCACGCCCAGAAAGACCTGGAGCTGCTGACCCACAACGACCGCACCGAAGAGATCGGCAACGACAGCCACCTCACCGTGCACCGCAACCGCATCAGCGAGATTCACGCCGACGACCACCTCACTGTGCGTGGCCAGCGCCACCTCAAGGTCGACGGCGACGACCACCTCATCGTCGGTACCACGCGCCACGAAAAGACCGCCCGCGCCCAGCTCGTCGAAGCCGGCCAGGAGATCCACCACAAGGCCGGCAGCAAGACCGTGATCGACGCCGGCGCCGAGATCACCCTCAAGGCCGGCGGCAGCTTCCTCAAGCTCGATCCCAGCGGCATCACCATCGTTGGCGCCCAGGTCAAGATCAATTCCGGTGGCAGCCCCGGCTCGGGGAGCGGGCAGGGGGCAGCGGCGCCTGAACTGCCTCGGCGCGCTGAAGCAGAAGAGCATTCTCGTATCGCCTTCTCGGGCAACGGTCCCAGCCAGCAGGCACAGCTGGTCGAGGCGGAAGGGCTGGGCGAGCGAGCGTTTCTCGTCGACGTCACCAGCGGCGGGCAGGACGGCCAGCAGGTTCGGCTACGTAAGGCACGAACTCGGACGAATGGGGAGCAGAAAGGATGAGCGAAGCCGATCTCAAGGAACTCCAGGACGAAGACGTCGACCTGGGCGTGCGCCGCCGTGCCGAGTACGACGATGAGGAAGACGGCACCCTGGCACTGGTCATTCCCAAGCGGGAAGGCGGCGGTGAGATCGAGATACCGTTGCTGGAACATGCCAGAACCGTTTTCGAGCGCACCGATGGCAGCCTGCAGGACAACACCTTGCTGGCCGTTCGCCCCCTGGCGGAAGTCGGGCGCAATCGCCCCGTTCAGCAGCGTGGAGTCACCACCTATACCGGGCTCGCCAACGGCATGCTGCGCCCCGGGTACCTCTACGTCTTCTTCGACAACCGCCTGTGGCGCGAACTCGAGGTCGGCCCCGACGGCAAGCTCAGCGACGTCGATCTCATGCACTATCGCGAGCAAGCCGAGGGCGGCGACACGCCCAACGAGCGTGCCAGCGAAGGCGAATGGCTCGACGACCTCCTGCTGCCGGCCATGCTGCAAGGGCAGGCCACTCTGCATCGGGTACGCCTCGCCTACAGTGAGATCGCCTGGAGCTGGCCTTACATCACCTGGCTCGAAGCCAACCCCGGCCGGCTCGAAGCGCGCACCACCGCCGTTGGCCACGCCCATGCCGTGATTTTCGATACCTCAGGCCAGCTCTCCATGCAGACCGGCTTCCCCGCCGGTCGTGTGGCCGACCAGCCGGCGCTGCGTGAGCGCGACCTTGGCATCGAGCTGATGCTCCAAGCGCCCGATACCTTCACCGCCGACTTCACTGCCCCGACAGACGATGAACTGTGCGCCAAGCTCAAGGCCCTGTGGGAACAGGCCGGGGAAACCGACCGGGCTGCTTCGCTGACGCTGGAGTGCGAGGCTGGCGATGATCTGCTGGCCGACATTCGCGACAATCCCGGCATCGTCGCCGTGTCATTGCCGGACCCGCTGTTCACCCTGCGCCATGCCCTGGCACAGATTCACTTGGCCCAACACTATCTGGATGGCCTCGACAGCTTGCTGGCCGAAAAGCCTTTGGGGCATTCGGCCAAGCTGATTCGTCAGGCCCTCTTTACCGCGCCGAGCGCCGGACCGAATCCGCTCGCCGAGTATCGTGGCGCCATCGACCAGGCCAAACTTGACGCTACTCTGGAGCAGGCCGAGCGTGATGCAGCGGTGGTTGTGCTGCGCCGGCAGCTCGATAATCTCCATCGGTTGGCCAGTGAGGGGCAGCTCAGCGCCGTGCTGCGTGATTTCACCAGCCACCATCAACTGGGCATCTGTGAAGGCTATGCACTGTGTGGCGACTTGTTCGGTGTGCTGCAGCAGCTTCCGGGTGTGCTGTATGACCAAGGGCATGCCGGCTTGGGAAGGCGAGCCGAGCAACTGCTCAAGGTATTGCTGGCCGATGGGGATCTACAAGCGCTCTGGAGTGCCGACGAAAGCGAGGACACCGAAGCAACGGCTGACGATACCAACGATGGCAGCGGCAACTTTCGGCCCGCCTTTCTGCGCCAGCTTGCCGAGGACGAGCGTGACATCGACGGCACTCTTGCCGAGAGTTTGGGGCTGGAAACACTGGGACTGATTGCACGGAATCTAACCGAGCAAGAGCAAGCGCAACAGAATGAAGTGATCAGCCTGAACAATGCCGGTAAGGTGAGCGGCTTGGTCAACACGGTAGTGGGCCAATGGAGCCAGGCCGTGCTGCGGGTCGCGGAGCGGGTCGGCGACGACGTGGAAGTGATCCACATGCGACGTGTGTTCACGGCCGTGGGTGCTCATGCCAACCTGGTCGATGGCAACCTGAGGGGCGAGCTGCAAGTCATGCATCGCGGTGAGGTCGACCTGAGCCGCTATACCATCGTTGGCGTGCATGGGGACGGCGTCGAGTGGGGACTGACCGAGCGCGACCGCACCAGCGGCGCCTTCCAGACCCAGAAGGAGTACCTCTACGCCGAACAGGTGGATCCAAGAGGCAATGTACAAGCCTCGACCAGCCCCAAGCGTATGTCATCGGAGGTGGACGGCGCCATCCGTCAGATCGCCGGCCATGTCCTGGTTTACGTCCTTCCCGCCGGCCACCCCGAAGCCGCGAAGGTTGCACAACTGCGCCTGGCAAAGCTGGCCGGTCAGATGAGGGTGGTGATAGATGGCCCAGCGGTATCAAGGCTGCTGGTGGGGTTTGCGATATATAATCTTGGAAGAGAAATTTTAGGAATCGAACAAGCGGGAAAAGAAGGTCAAGAGATTTCACAGTATGCGAAAATAATAAGTGCACTAGCAGACCTGAGCGCAGCCTCAATGAAGCTCCATGCGGTTTTAAATCCAAGCTCCAATACCATTGCGGGACGATTTGTACAACGCCCCTTGTTCGATATGAAGGGCTGGCCTTTGATTGGCTCACGGTTAACTAAGGTCGGGGCTAGTACGATTGTTCGTACGATAGGGCTTTTTAATTTCATCGCAGGGCTGGCTAGTGTGGGCGTAAGTTCATGGGATCTGCGCAACAGCTTACAGCAGGGGGATCGTGATGCGGTCATTGGTCATGGTGTGGCGGTTGCTGGCGGGGCGCTGTTTCTTGCCGCTCCCCTGATGTCGGGGCTGCTAATGATTCCCGGCTGGGGCTGGGCGTTGCTGGGTCTTGGCTTGGCTATCGGTGGCACCAGTTACGCCGTGATGAACCAGGATACTCCCTTCGAGCGACTGCTCAAACAGGGCCCTTTGGGTACCCATACTGCTAGAACGATGACATCGGCCGATGATACCGCCTACTACCCCCAACTGTTGACGCAGTTGAGTCCGGCCCAGATTGAGGTGACTCGCTACGGTAGCCTGGGTGCCGAAGAACGGCAGGCACTGCTGGAAAGCGTGTGGGAATCTACTACAGATACCCCCAGCAGCCGCGACTATGTGGTCACCATCAGCACGCCACTGATCAGCCGCTACAAGATCGGGGAATCCTTGAATCTGGCCGTGCAGGAGCTGGAGCAGACCGATACCGGAACCTTCACCCAGCTTGGCACCTATTCGCAGCTCTCATACATCACCCGGACGCCGGAGCCGTTCGAAATCGGCAAGCGCCAGTTGCTACCGCAGCAAAGTGCGGTGCGCTTTCTGGTCAAGCGCAAGATGGCTGAGGAGAGCTTCGAAATGGTCGGTACCAGCGTGACCTCAACGGCTCGCCTGCGGGTCGCCCTACAGGCCAGAGTCGAGTGGGAGCTGGGTGAGATGGTGCTGCCTACCCCGATGCTCAAGGAGTACGAGCCTTTTGTGGAAGGGCAGCATGATGCGCTTCCGGCTCGGACGTATCGAACGGTGAACAATCCAATCTCCGATTTTATCAGCTCCATTACGGGTCGCTCCCAGGATCCACGTTATTGGTATATCAAGGAATTCCAGATATGAAAGAGGCAAGCTCCTCCCATTATGCCCCCGCTGCCTATCGTGCAAGTGCTATTGCTGCGATGCCGGCAGCGCCGAAAAAGCGCGAGCGTATCGGTGAGGAGCTGCTGCCCTTTGGCGACTACGCCGATATCGACCCCTATCAGCAACTCTGCGAGGATGCCGAGTTCGTTCAGCATCAGGATCGTCAGAATAAAGCGTTCTACGAAACGGATGACTGGTGGTGGGATCATCAGCGTATTCGTTTTCTGAAAAGTCAGTTAGGGTTTTCAGCGGTATTAATAGCGTTTCCAGTGTTATATTTTTTCTTCTTGGTTGCATTTCCGTTTTTTTTGGCCATAGGTGTTACGGATTATTTATATGAGCGTTATGATGTCTTTGCAACAGTAGTGATAGTTTTAATATTGGTCATTGGCTTTCTGGGTGCCATGATCGCTACAGTATATACAACGCAGCCCGTTTTTAATTCCCTAGTAAGGTTCTGCGGGTTTGTTCTGACGCCTTTAAGTAAGTGGTTCGCTAGTCGTGCCAACCGCTACATGGAAAATCGCTGCAGTGAATTCAATCGCCAAACCGGGATGGCGAGCTTCGCCCAAGGCAAGAAGAAGCCGCCTCTGAAGGCGCCTTTCGTCGAGTTCGATGGCTATGTGGAGCGCGTGGTACAACGTGGCGGTATCTTCTATCGGTTGATGTTCGTGCATCGCTATACCGGCAAGCAGTTCAGCCAGACCTCTCTCAGCGCCATCGTCGATCACAAGCATGAGGTGCACGCCACGTGGGATATGCTGCAACGCTACATGGACGTGAGCCAGCCCATGCCCGATGTGCCGCGCTTGGAGCCCTTCCGTTATCTCGACCCCACCACCGCCGAACACGACCGGCAAACAGGGCGTGATCCACGCTATTGGCGCGATCTGGATCTGGAGGCCTGGAAGGCAGGCGAGGGTGCCGCTCACCTCAAGGCGCAGATCGACTACCCCTGGTCCCGCCAGCGCTGCCAGCTCACCCCGCAGCTTGGCAAGGTGGAGATGTCGACCTACAAGGAACAGCTGAAGGCCGCGGTGGCATGAGGGAAGCCAGTGTCTTCTGCTATGGCCCCGGTGCTTACCGGCTCCGGGCCATCAAGACTTCTATGCAACCGCAAAAAAGCTTGGTGGGCTTCATGACGCCCAGCGATAGGGTTCGTCAACACTGCTACCAGGGGATGTGAAATGGCCCGGCGATGGGTTGTCATTTCGTTGTTGCTTCTTCTGGCTGTTGGCTATGTCGTTGGAAGCAGCGGAATGTGGGATAGGGTTAGCAATGACTTCATGAAAAAAGACAAACCCTATGGGCCAGGGGACTTCCGGATTCGTGGTAAAAATGTCATTTCGATGAAGCTGGCCAAGCCAGAGCTGATGTTTAAGCCAAGGTCGGCTGAGGAAATTGAGGCTAATGTTAGTCTTGAGGTTAGTGAAGCCTGGATGGCGAATCCTTCGGAAAGAGCTAATCGTCGTACTGTACGTATTCTAGCTGGAGAATTGGATAGCCTACTCTCCTTGCGCTTCGAGGAGACGGCGCAACAAGCTGATTGGTGGCTATCGCCAAACTGGGACACTATCTACCTGGCCACCGGCTGGACGGATCGCACCCAGGAGAGTCTTCCTGGACAGCGTTATCTCCCACAGCTCACCCAGCTTTTCAAGTCCACTGACCAAGGCCAAGAGTGGGAAAAGCTCCGCTGGCCTGAGGATCAAAACATTACCTTCCTGCGCTTTATCGATCCTCAGCGCGGCTATCTGATCGGCTGGGGGCCAAGAGTCTGGCGCACGAGAGATGGCGGTGATCATTGGGATGAGCTGCCGGTACCCGAAGGCTCCCGAGATCCGGAAAACCCTCGTCAGCAGTTCGACTTGGTAGCGCTTGGCCAGGACCACGTGCTGCGCATGGCTTTCTATGACCACGCCGCCGACGTCAGCCGCATCTATGCGCTGTCTTGGGGAGAGGACATTCCCCAGCAAGCTTTCACTATCCCTGGCCATGTCGTAATGGATATCGCTGCCAATACGGAAAGCAATGTCTACGTGCTTGCTACTCAGGGTGCTCCCTACTTCTCGCTTCCCTCGGAGGAGCGAGACGCGCCTCGACCAAGCGTCGTATGGCGCTGGAATGACGACAGCTTGGATAAGCTGCACGAGTTTCTACCTGAGCTGAAAGGCTATGCATTGTATCTCACCCCGAGCGGTGGGCTCCTGTTCGACGGCGTCAATGAATCCACTCTGCTGGGTAATGATGTTGTCGCAGTTAGTTACGATGGGGGAGGGAGCTGGAAAATTCAAAATGAGGGGCGCAGTGCCCAGGGGGGATATTACGACGTCCAAACCGGGACCCGTTGGCGAGTGAGAGGATACTCGCTCTACCAACGAGAGATTCCCTGAGCTTGCGGTAGCCATCTCAAGGGCTTCCTAATTCTTGGCCAGCTTGAGTTATTTCCTTTGGCTCGGGAAGACACTTGCTGTCTTCTCTGGCGGTAGCGTGGCAAGCCAGCCGCTACGGCGACCTGCCCGAACTCGCCTGGCACACCTACGGCAGCGGCCACCTGCACGGCCTCAGCGCTCCCGGGCTGGGCCTCGAACTCGCCCTCGAACCCGACGCCCTGCACCGTGAAACCCAGCGCCGCTTGAGCAGCGCCGATCAGCCCCAACCGCTGATCCTCGAGCGTGGCTACACGGCACTTGGCCAACTGGATCACCTCAGCCTGCGCGGGCCCGGCAGCGCCAAAGGCGAGCAGCACTACCGCTACGACGCCCTCGGCCGTCTGAGCTTCCGCAGCCAGGGCAGTGCCAGCCCGGTCATTGCCTATAGCTACGACGCGGCAGGCCGCCTGATCGCCAGTCAGCACGGCGACCGCGCCCACCGCTACCCGATGGATGCCGCCGGCAACCGCCTCGAAGGCCAAGCCAGCGCCCAGCCTGACAACCGCCTGACCCAGCTCGGTGGTACCCGCTATCGTCACGATGGCGCCGGAAACCTGATCGAGCGCGAGGCTTCCCATGGCGAGCGGCTCAGCCTAGGCTACGACGGCGCCAACCGCCTGGTACGGTTGACCCGCACCAGCGCCCAGGGAGCGACCGAAGAAGCCCGCTACCGCTACGACGCCCTGGGGCGGCGCATCAGCAAGACCGTCCATCACGCCAACGGCACAACCGCCACCACCCACTACGGCTGGGATGGCGACCGGCTCGTACACGAAGCGAAAGAGCGCCACCAAACCACCGTGGTCTACGAGCCCGGCAGCTTCGTGCCCATGCTCCGAATCGACCAGGCCGGTGATGGCGCCGCCAAGCAGATCAGCGCTTATGTCACCGATGCCCTGGGCACACCCATGCAACTCGTCACGCCCCGGGGCGACACCCTATGGCAGCCCAGCCTGACGACTGGGCCGCGGTCGCCAACCAACAGGGCCGCACCGCCCAGCCCATCCGCTTCCAGGGCCAGTGGTACGATGAAGAGAGTGGGCTGTACTACAACCGCCACCGTTACTACGACCCGCAGCAGGGCCGGTACATCAACCAGGATCCGATTGGTCTGAATGGCGGCACCAACCTGTATGGTAACGTCAGCAACCCGACCGGGATGTTGGATCCGCTGGGGTTGGAAGGCTATGAAGGTGGCTATGAAAGCATTCGAAGGGGTATCGAAGAGTCAAGAAATAGGGGCTGGGGAATACGTCCTGGTGGCGTATCTATTAACGCTGGAACTGCCTCGGTAGATATAAACGCTGGCCCTGTGTCTTCTAGCCCGATATCCGAATCTGCTCGTAGTTTTTCGGTCGGCCAGCCATGCGAATCCAATGAATTAAGTGTTGGAAGCTGGGCAAAAAATGTATGGAAAAAAGTGTTTGGGAGAACAGGAAATGGAGAAGCTTCAGTAAGTAACGCGATTGGTTGGGAGCGGCCTAGGAACAAAGTGTTTGAATGAAGAATTTGTTATTCCAGATCGTGAAGGTGAGCTTTGGCATGATGGGTAAAAGGAAGCGAGTTGTAGGGATTTTTCTCTGTGTCATTTTAACCATTTTAGTGGTTAGAGATTTTGGGGTGGTGAAGTCAGACCCAAGTCGGTTCTTGGCAGTTATATTGTTAGGTGGGTTTGCCAGCTATCAAATAGTAGCATTTTTATTTGGCTGGAAAATGCCAATGCTAACTTTTACAGGTGGGTTGGTGAAAGGCAGGCATGATGTTTTGAGAGTTGTCATGTTTATGTTTTTCTCCTGCTTTTGGCTTTTTGTTTTTCAGAATCCGTGAGGCTGGGTCGTCAAGATTTTATTTAACCACGCTGATCTCGAGTTTCGGTGCGTTGATCTGTCGTTTCAATATTCCTTCTATGGCCAGGCGTGGTTCATTATTGTAATGATGAGTAAGAGTTAAAAATAACGTAAACCTGAGTTCACCAATAAGTGCTACACGGACGTTGTGCACTTCTGCCACCGCAAGTGAAGGTAGCTTACTGCCTTCTTCGGCGGTAGCGTGGCAAGCTAGCCGCTACGTGACCTGCTCGCCGGTGGGGCACTGTTTCTTGCCGCTCCCCTAATGGCGGGGCTGGTAATGATCCCTGGCTGGGGCTGGGCTTTGCTGGGCCTGGGGCTGGCCATCGGTGGTACCAGCTACGCCGTGATGAACCAGGATACTCCCTTCGAGCAACTGCTCAAACAGGGCCCCTTGGGTACCCATACTGCTAGAACGATGACATCGGCCGATGATACCGCCTACTATCCCCAACTGTTGACGCAGTTGAGTCCGACCCAAATCGAGGTGGCTCGCTACGGTAGCCTGGGTGCCGAAGAACGGCAGGCACTGCTGGAAAGCGTGTGGGAATCCACGACGGATACCCCCAGCAATCGCGACTACGTGGTCACCATCAGCACGCCACTGATCAGCCGCTACAAGATCGGGGAATCCTTGAATCTGGCCGTGCAGGAGCTAGAGCAGACTGATACCGAAACCTTCACCCAGCTGCTTGGCACCTATTCGCAGCTCTCATACATCACCCGGACGCCGGAGCCGTTCGAAATCGGCAAGCGCCAGTTGCTACCGCAGCAAAGTGCGGTGCGCTTTCTGGTCAAGCGCAAGGTGGCGGAGGAGAGCTTTGAGATGGTCGGTACCAGCGTGACCTCCACGGCTCGTCTACGCGTTGCCTTACAGGCCAGAGTCGAGTGGGAGCTGGGCGAGATGGTGTTGCCCACGCCAATACTCAAGGAGTACGAGCCCTTTGGAGAAGGGCAGCATGATGCGCTGCCGGCTCGGTCGTATCGCACGGTGAACAATCCAATCGCCGATTTTATCAGCTCCTTTACGGGGCGCCCTCAGGATCAGCGTTACTGGTATATCAAGGAATTTCAGGTATGAAAGAGGCAAGCTCCCCCCACTATGGTCCCGGTGCCTATCGAGCAAGGGCTATTGCTGCGATGCCGGCAGCGCCGAAGAAGCGCGAGCGTATTGGTGAGGAACTGCTGCCCTTTGGTGACTACGCTGGCATCGATCCCTATCAGCAACTCTGCGAGGATGCCGAGTTCGTTCAGCATCAGGACCGTCAAGATAAGGCATTCTATAAAACGGATGATTGGTGGTGGGACCATCAGCGCATTCGTTTTCTAAAAAGCCAGCTGGGGCTTTCTGTCTTGTTGATGGCTTTTCCCTTCATTTATCTATGTTTTTTTTGCGGGGGGGGCTTTCTTTTTAGCTTCAGGTGTTGCAGATTTGATTCATGGTAGTAGTCCTGCGCTTGCAACACTGATTTTTGCCGTAGTTTTTGGCGGTGGGTTTGTAGCTGCAATCGTAATGGTGGCATATACAACACAGCCGGTTTTTAATTGGTTGGTTAAAGTTTTTTCGTCGATTTTAAGCCCTTTTCGTCAATGGTCTGCTAATCGAGCCAATCGTTATATGGAAAACCGCTGCAGCGAATTCAATCGCCAGACCGGGATGGCGAGCTTCGCCCAAGGCAAGAAGAAACCGCCGCTGAAGGCGCCTTTCGTCGAGTTCGATGGCTATGTGGAGCGCGTGGTGCAGCGTGGCGGTATCTTCTATCGGTTGATGTTCGTGCATCGCTATACCGGCAAGCAGTTCAGCCAGACCTCACTCAGCGCCATCGTCGATCACAAGCATGAGGTGCACGCCACATGGGACATGCTGCAGCGCTACATGGATGTGAGCCAGCCCATGCCCGACGTGCCGCGCCTGGAGCCCTTCCGTCATCTCGACCCCACCACTGCCGAGCATGACCGGCAAACCTGCCGAAATCCACGCTACTGGCGCGATCTGGATCTGGAGGCCTGGAAGGCAGGCGAGGGCGCCGATCACCTCAAGGCGCAGATCGACTATCCCTGGTCCCGCCAGCGCTGCCAGCTCACCCCGCAGCTTGGCAAGGTGGAGATGTCGACCTACAAGGAACAGCTGAAGGCTGCAGTTACATGAGTGAAGTAAATCCCGCCTATTATGGTTTCTGTGCGTATCGAGTTGGCGCTATTCCTACCATGCCGACATCGCCCAAGAAGCGCGAGAGATTCGGCGAAGATCTGTTGCCTTTTGGCGACTATGTGTCACCGCCGATGTAAAACTGACCCCCTGACGCCGAGGTAAATCTGACCCCCTTGGGCGAAGATGGTGGCTTTTGAGCCGCCGCGATGTTGATCCAGGAGCAGTCAGTGGAAATCAGAG
>NZ_JABFTW010000043.1:0-15437 GCF_021404355.1 Halomonas sp. MCCC 1A11062 | reverse complement strand
CGGAGGGTAGAATCGGTCATGGCGTATCCACTCATGTTGATTGAGATCTTGGTCGTGATCAATCAACAGGATACGCCACCCTTCCTACCTCCTCCCATACACCAGAAATCACCATAGCTCCGGGCCCTTCTCGTTGGGGCCCTAGCCGTCGATCTCTCTCCTGAACGGCGGCAGCGCATCGAGCAATGCCTGTCCGTAGCGCCGCGTGAGCACGCGCCGGTCGAGCAGCGTGATGCGTCCCTGATCGGCCTCCTTGCGAATCAGACGGCCACAGGCCTGCACCAGTTTGATCGAGGCATCGGGCACGCTGATGCGCATGAAGGGATTGCCACCCCGGCTCTCGATCCATTCGGCCAAGGTCGCACCCACCGGGTCGTCGGGCACGGCGAACGGCAGCCGCGTGATCACCACATGGGTCAGATAGTCGCCGGGCAGATCGATGCCCTCGGCGAAGCTCGCCAGACCGAAGATCACGCTGCCCTCGCCGCCATCCACCCGCGCCCGATGCCGCTCGATGAGCTCGCGCTTGGGCAAGCGGTCCTGTGCCAATACCCGCTCGCGCCACTTCGCCGGTAGCACCTTTTCCACCGCGCGCAGCTGCGCTCGCGACGAGAACAGCATCAGCACGGCCTCCTTGTCGCCCAGCCCGCTGACGAAATCGACGATGGCCCGCTCGTGGGCATCGCGGTCGCCGGGGTCCACGGCCTGGCGCGGCACACTGAGCACCGCTCGGGAGTAATCGAAGGGGCTCGGCAGGCGCTGGTAGCGGTAGCGGTTGGCCAGCCCGGCACGCTCCTGCAGGCGCTCGAAGCGGCCCAGGGCGGTCAGCGTGGCCGAGGTCACCACCGCACCGAAGCAGCTGCCCCACAGGCTCTTGGCCAGAGTCGGTGCCGCCGACACGGGACTCGCCGAGAACACCAGCTCGGGTTCGCTGCCGAAGCGCTCCAGCGTCAGCCAGCGCGCTCTCGGCGCCTCGCCTTCCATGTCGGTTTCGGCGTATGACTCCCACAGCCCGTGGGCCTCCAGCGCGCGACCGTGCAACAGCGCCAGCAGCGGCAGCCACGCCTCGGCCTGCTCGCGTTCGAGCCCGGTGTGCTTGTCGGGGTCGAGACTCTCACGCAGGATGTCGCTCATGGTTTCCAGCGTGCGCGAGAGTTCGGCGAAGCCCACCAGCAGGCTGCCGGCATGCTCGCGCAGGGCCTCGGGAACGCGTCCCATCTCGAAGCGAAACTGATGATTCTCCTCATCTTCCGCGAGCCCATGCTGCCGCCCGGCCAGCTGATGGCCCAGGGAATAGGCCTCGCCCAGACGCGGCTCCAGCGCGGCGATGGTTTCCGGCAGCCCGGCGAGCAACCGCGCCAGGGTCGGCTGTATCGCCAGCGCCTGGTTGAGCTCGGTCAGCGACTTCTTCAGATTGCCCAGCCAGCGCAGCGTGCCATTGATGCCCACACGGTGGGCGAAGTGGTTCAACGCCTTGTCCGGCAGGTGGTGGCCTTCGTCGAAGACGTAGATGCAGTCGCCGGGAGGCGGCAACACCACACCGCCGCCCAACGACAGGTCGGCCAGTACCAGATCGTGGTTGGCGACGATGATGTCGGCACTCTCGAGGTCGCGGCGGGCACGGAAGAAGGCGCAGGCGGCGAAATGACCGCAGCGGCGATTGGTGCACTGGCGATGGTCGATGGTCAGCCGCCGCCAGTCGCCGTCGTCGATGGCCACGGGCCAGCTCTCGCGATCCCCTTCCCAGCGACCGCTGCCGTAGGCATCGGCCATTTCCTGCACCAGCGCCTGGAAATGATCGCCGGCACCCTGGGCCAGGCTCTGCTCGAACAGCGACAGGGTGGGGTTGTCCTCGACGCCGTCGAGGGCCTGTTCCAGGCGCGTCAGGCAGAGGTAGCGACCGCGCCCCTTGGCCAGGGCGTAGTCGAAGTCGAGGCCGCTGTGGGCCTTGAGAGTAGGCAGGTCCTGCAGCAGCACCTGCTCCTGCAGGGCAATGGTGGCCGTGGCCACCACCAGGCGCTTGCCCTTGGCCTTGGCCACCGGCAGCGCCGCCAGCAGGTAGGCCAGGGTCTTGCCGGTGCCAGTGCCCGCTTCGAGCACGCAGACGTGCTCGTCGGAAAGCCGCCGGCCGGCGTCGTCGGCCTCGATGCCGCCCAGCGTGCGGGCGATCTCGGCGATCATCAGCCGCTGGCCGTAGCGTGGCGTCAGCCCCTGGGCCTCCAGCACGCGACGGTAGGCGGCCTGGATCTCGCCCTTGAGGGCCTCGTCCAGCATGGCCGTTACAGCAGCCCCTCGGGCGGGTGCTCGCAGGGTAGCTTGTCCTGGATGTAGCGCTCGATCTCCGGCAGCGAGAAGGCATCCTCTTCGCCGACGAAGCTGATCGACACCCCGGTGGCCCCGGCACGGCCGGTACGGCCGATACGATGGACGTAATCCTCCGGATCCTCCGGCAGGGTGTAGTTGATCACGTGGCTGACATCCTCGATGTGGATGCCGCGGCCGGCCACGTCGGTGGCCACCAGCACCTGCACCTCGCCCTCGCGGAAGCGCTCCAGGGTCTTGATGCGCTGATTCTGCGGCACGTCGCCGGAGAGCATGGCCACGTTGATGTCGGCCTTCTTGAGCAGACTCTCGAGCTTGCGCACCAGGTCGCGACGGTTGCCGAACACCATCACCCGGTCGAAGCTCTCCTGCTTGAGCAGGTTGATCAGCAGGCGCTGCTTGTCGTCATCGCTGACCATATAGACGCGCTGATCGATGTTGGCCTTGTTGTCTACCGTGACCTCGATCTCGACGTGGGTCGGCTGATGGGTCCACTGGCTGGCCAGGTTAAGGATGTCTTCGGAGAAGGTGGCCGAGAAGAGGAAAGTCTGACGCTCTTCCTTCTTCGGCGTATGGCGAATGATGCGTTTGACGTCGGGAATAAAGCCCATCGACAGCATGCGATCGGCCTCGTCGAGCACCAGGATCTCGACCTGGGTGAGATCGACGTCGCGCTTCTCGTGGAAGTCGAGCAGACGACCGGGGGTGGCGACCAGGAGGTCGAGCTTCTTGCCCAGGTGCTCGCGCTGTTTCTGGTAGTCCATGCCGCCGACTACGCTGGCCACGTTGAGATCGGTGAAACGCGCCAGGGCTTTGGCGTCCTTCTCGATCTGCAGCGCCAGCTCACGAGTCGGCGCCACGATCAGCGCACGCGGCGCACCGGGCTTCTGCCCATTCGGCGCCTCTTCCTCGAGGAAGTAGGCCAGGATCGAGATCAGGAAGGCAGCGGTCTTGCCGGTGCCGGTCTGGGCCTTGCCCACCACATCGCCACCCAGCAGGGTATGGGCCAGCGCTTCGGCCTGGATCGGCGTGCAGTACTCGAAGCCCAGGGCGTGGATGGCGCGCATCAGCGGCAGCGGCAGATCGAAGTCGTGAAAGCGCCACTTGCCCGCCACGGCAGGCACCTGAAACTGGCGCAGGTCCCAGTTGGACTGGCTGCGGCGCGGCTTGCGACGACGACGCTTGGGCTTGCGGTTCTCGGCCGGGGCTGTGGTCTGTTCCGACTCGCTCATAGGCTGTATGTCTTGTCCGTAGCAATGGGGTGAACTTCGTACAGCCGCATATTGTACCAGCCTATGGCGAGGAGGGCGCGCCTCTTGCATCGGACTGGTAGAATGCCCACTCATGCAGCTCTTGAAGATTAGGAGTCCGGCCAATGACACGCCGCAAAAAGACCCGCTCGCTGGCCGACAAGGTGACCATCCGCACCGGCAAGCGCAAGGACTACAAGAAGTGGCGCCACGAAAACCCCGACCAGGTGACCTCGTCGCGCCGTTTCACCCAGAAGAAGCGCCAGCAGCGCAAGCTGCAGGCGGCACGCAAGCTGGCCCGCCAGGAACAGGGCGCCAGCATCGCCATCCACCCCACCCCCGCCTCAGAACAGAGTGCAACGACTCGCGAGGAGCATGACGAGTGACACGCCTTGTCTCGTTCAACATCAACGGCCTGCGCGCCCGGCTGCACCAGCTCGAGGCGCTGATCGAAGCCCACCAGCCGCTGGTGATCGGCCTGCAGGAAACCAAGGTGCATGACGACGAGTTTCCCCGCGAGGCGGTCGAGGCGATGGGCTATCACGTCCACTACCACGGCCAGAAGGGCCACTACGGCGTTGCGCTCATGTGCCACAAGACGCTCTGCCCAAACGGGCCGGAAGAGGTCTTCTTCGGCCTGCCCGGCGACGGCGAGGAGTCCCAGCGCCGCCTGATCGGTGTGCGCCTGCGCACCGCCGACGGCGAGGCGCTGACCGTGTGGAACGGCTACTTCCCTCAGGGCGAGAACGTCGATCACCCCACCAAGTTTCCCAACAAGCGCGAGTTCTACGCACAGCTGATCGCGCTGCTGCGGGAGCGGCATCGCCCCGACGAGCGGCTGGTGGTGATGGGGGATTTCAACATCTCCCCCGAGGACATCGACATCGGCATCGGCGAGGACAACCGCAAGCGCTGGCTGCGCGAGGGCAAGACCAGCTTTCAGCCCATCGAGCGCGAGTGGCTCGGCACGCTCAAGGCATGGGGACTCAGGGACAGCTATCGGGTACGTTATCCAGAGGTGGACGACCGCTTCAGCTGGTTCGACTATCGCTCCCGCGGTTTCGAACGCGAGCCCAGGCGCGGCCTGCGCATCGACTATATCCTGGTCACGGCACCGCTGGCCGAGCGCGTGCGCGATGCCGGCATCGACTACGACCTGCGCGGCATGGAGCGCCCTTCCGACCACGCCCCGGTGTGGACCGAGTTCGAACCCTGAGCCGTTCCTGACCCACTAGCTCTCGGCTTGCTAGCGAGTCGAGAGCCAGTGCGGATCGACTTCCGCCCCACGGCGCTGGGCTTGCTGCATGGCCTCCTTCGCCAGCTCGAGCCGCCCCCAGCCATTGGCCAGCAGCGCCAGGCGCTGCCAGTCATCGCCTTTCTCGCTGCGCTGTGCCACCTCGCGCCAGGCCGCGAGCGCCCGTTCTCGATCGCGGGCCTGCTCCCAGGCGCGAGCCAGCAGGCGCCGGTTATCCAGGGTATCGGGCAGCGCCTCATCGTCCAACGCCGCTTCGAGATGCTCCGCGGCTCGGGCCGGTGTACCGGCGATCAGATGCAATTCGATGCGCTGACGCAGGTCCGCCTCTCCCTTCAGCACCCCCAGACGCCAGCCGGCTTCCCAGATGGCCGCGGCACGCTGCGCATCGCCCAGCCCCTGAGCCACGGCCGCCGCCCGACGCCAGGCTTCGGGCGGAGCCTCGGCCTCCAGGGCAGCCTCCAGCCTTGCCAACGCCTGCCCGCCGCGCCCGGCGTGCTGAAATACGCTGGCAGCCAGCATCTGACGTCGCTCGTCGGGAGCGGGGTCGTCCACCAGCGCACGCTCGACCCAACCCGCGGCCTCTTCCCAACGCTCCAACTCTGCCAGAGCGCGGGCCAGGCGCCAGCTGTCATCGGTACTGCCGTCGTGGCGTTCATGCCAGTCGAGCCACAGCGCCACCGCCTCTTCGGTCTGCCCCGAGGCCAAGCGCAAACGTGCCTCCTCGCGCAGCCAGCGGTCGCGCTGAGAGAGCGGCGCCTCCTGCACCCGCCGCGCCTGGCGCAGCTGATCGGCAGCGGATTCGCTGCGCCCTGCCCCGGCTTCTGCCCCCGCCGCCAGCTGGCGATACAGTGCAGCGGCCCAGCGGTCGGCGGTGTTGCCACCCTCCAGACGCTGCGCCTGTGTGCGTGCGCGCTCGGCCACGTTGTCATGCTCGCCCTGCTGCAGCTGCCGCTGGAGCTGCTCCAGATCGGCGATGATATCGCCTGGGAGTGCCGGCGCATCGGCTTGCGCCGCGGCGGCCAGCAGTAGACCGATACAGGCGATCAGGCGAATCGCGGCTCGCATCTTCATGGCCTTACCTCAGCTGGAACTCGAGACGTTGCCGCGCCCGGCGCACACCGCTGGCCGGCTCGAACTGCCAGCGCGCCACGGCCTGCTCGGCAGCCGAATCGAAGACGTTACGCGGCTGCGACTCGACCACGCGGATCGACGAACGGTCGACGCTGCCGTCGGGACGGATCAGGAACTGCAGCTCCACATGCCCTTCCAGCCCTCGACGCTGGGCGCGTGATGGATATTCCGGCGGCACGCGGCTGGTCGGCGCGATCTGCCCCACATCCACCGGTTCGCCCACCTCCCCCGGTCCAGTCTCGGCAGGCGCCGCCTGCTCGGTGGTCGGCCCCTCCTGTGCAGCGCTGGGCGCTGGGGCCGGCTGTGGCGCAGGCGCTGGCTCGGGGGCCGGCTGTGGCGCCGGCTCGGGCTGGGGTTGCGGTTCCGGCCTCGGCTCAGGCGGCGGTTCGGGCTGCGCCTCGGCAAGCTCGGGTAGCGTGGCGTCGAGCTCTACCGGCTCCATCGGCTCCGGCGGCAGCTCCGGCTCCGGCATGGCGATCGAACTCTCCAGCGGCGGCAGCGGCTCCGGCTGCGGCGGTGGAGTGGCCTCTACTTGCGGGGGCGGTGGCTCGGCACTGGGCTCGATCGTCTCCTCCTGCACCGGCTCCGGCGCCTCGACCATGCTCATGGTCATGCTGACGTCGACGACGTCGAACTCCTCCTCCGGCGGTGCCACCAGCAGCGCCAACAGCCAGAACAGCAGCAACGCCAGGGCCACCCCGCCAAGCGAAGAGAGAGGTATCCGCGTCACGACCGGCTCCGGCTGGCTGCCACTGCGACCTGCTCCACGCCGGCCTCGCGAATGCGGTCCATCACCTCGATCAACAAACCGGTGGTGGAGTCGCGGTCGGCCTGGATCACCACCGAGCCCTCTTCGCTTACCAGTCCGGCCACCTCGTTACCCACGCGGTGCAGATCCACCGCTCGGCCATCGACCCATACCGCCCCTTCGGGTGTGATGGCGACCATCACCTGGGCATCGGGCCGCGGTGTGGCGGCGCTCGACTCCGGCCGTTCGATCTCCACCCCGCTCTCCTTGATGAAACTGGTGGTGACGATGAAAAAGATCAGCATGATGAAGACGACGTCCAGCATCGGGGTCAGGTTGACCTCGCTGGCCTCGCCGTCGTCGGCGCCAATTCGGCGTCTACGCATCGGTATCCTCCACGGCGCGGGCCAGACGGTCGTGCAGCCGCTGGTCCTCGCGTCGAATGATCTGCTCGAGGCGGCTGGTGAACAGCAGCCCCACCACCGCCACCGCCATGCCGGTCAAAGTCGGCAGGGTTGCGCGGGCCACGCCATCGGCCATGGCGCGGGCCTGACTGGTATCGGTCATCGCCAGGCTGTCGAACACGGCGATCATGCCGGTCACGGTGCCCAGCAGACCCAGCAGCGGGCACAGCGCCACCAGCAGCTTGAGCCACGGCAGCGGACGGCGCAGACGTCCAATCAGCTCGCGCGCCCAGACCTCGCGCAGGGTCAGGGCGCTCCAGCTCAGGTGGTCCTGGCGCGCCGCCCAGCGTGCAATAAGGGCGCGTCTGGCCCGGCGGTAGGTGAGGCGGAAATACCACACCCGCTCCAATGCCAGGCTGAACAGCAGCATCGCCACCAGGGCGATGACAACCAGCACCACGCCACCGGCCTCGACCAGGCGCTGGAGCGGTTCAAGGCCCTCTGTCTCAAGCCAAGGCGGCATCGCGGCGTGCGCTCCCGGTCGCGACATCGGGTCCGTGGGGGCGCTGTTCGAGCTGCTCGGCCAGGGCGGCGCTGGCCTGCCCCTCGACCAGGCCCGCCAGATGGCGGCTGCGCCCGGCCAGGGCGGTGTGTGCGAACAGCAGCGGTACGGCGGTGATCAGCCCCAGCACCGTGGTCACCAGTGCCTGGCTGATGCCGCCGGCCATCAGCTGCGGGTCGCCGGTGCCGAACACGGTAATCGCCTGGAAGGTCACGATCATGCCGGTGACGGTGCCAAGTAATCCCAGCAGCGGCGCCACCGCCGCCAGCAATTTGACCAACGGCTGGCCACGCTCCAGGCGCGGCAGCTCGGCCAGCACCGCTTCGTCGAGGCGAGCCTCCAGCGCTTCCGGCACGGGATCGTCGTGCAGCGCACGGAAGCGCTGCAGCACGCGGCCGAGCGGGTTGTCCTCGCGCAGCGTGGTGAGGTCACGCAACTGGCGACGCATGGCCAGCGTCACCCGCAACAGGTAGGCGTACTGAAGCAGCGCGACCAGCAGGCCGAGAGCGCCGAGCCCCACCACCACGTAGCCGACTGCTCCACCCTGGTGGAAACGCTCGATCAGGCTCGGACGTTGGGCCAACGCCGAGATGACCTGCCCACGGGTAGGATCGAGCGCCAGCAAGCGCGACTCTCCGCCATGAAAAGCTGCCAGGCTGGTAGCCACTTCCCGCGGCGTGCGCTCGATCACCGACAGCGTCTGGCCATCGGCGCCACGACGCAACAACTCTCCCTCGGTGAAGGCAGCAAAATCCCCCAGTCGCACCACATCTCTTGGCGCAAGCTCACCGCTGCCCGACGCTACCGGCGCCTCGAAGCGAGCCACGCGGCCTGTATCGGCGGTCAGTGCGACCAGTCGGTCGGCGAATACCTCCAGGTGCTCGAGTTCGAGCACTTCGGCATCGTCCAGCCGCGGTGGCAATTCGGCACCGCCTACCGTCAGCCAGCTGTCGGCCAGATCGTCACGCAGCTCTCCGCTGTGGCGAGCCAGTGAAGCCAGCACAGCCTCGAGGTCATCCCCCTGCTCCTGCTGACGCGCTTCGAGTTCGGCCTGCCGTTGGCTCAGCACCTCGGCCTCAGCCTGCAGCTCGGTGTTACGCGCCTCGGCCTGCCGATGAGCGGCACGGGCCTCCTCGAGCGCGGCTTCCAGGGCGCCTCGGTCCTCGAGAAGCTCGGCCAGTCGCGCCCGGTCGCGGGCCTCGGCGGCCTCACGCTCGGCGCGCAAGGTAGTCAGCGGCTCGGACTGAGCCATGACCGGGGCTGCCAGAAAGATGGCGACCAGCAAAGCGGCCATGAGAGAGGTCGAATGACGTAGGGTCTTCATACGTCGCCCCCCATAGCCCGCTCGAGCGGCTGAGAGAGCGGCAGTGTTAGCAGCTCAGGCGAACGGCGATCCCGGGCGATACGCAGACCGTTGCGCACTTCACGACGCTCGGCCTCATCGAGCGGTGCCCAACTGCCGCTGTCGGCCTGCCAGACGCGCCCGGCGCGCCCATCCGGGGTCAGGTAATAGAAGCCCACGCGTCCCAGCCGCAGGTAATCCACCTCGCGGCGCGAGTCGCCCTCGCCGAGATAGCCGCGCCAGGCATCGACCTCACGCCCGTACTCCAGCTCGGCACGCCACGCCGAGACGATCCGCTCCCATCGCTCGGCGCCGGACAGTGCCTCGCCCTGGGAGCGCAGGCTGGCGACCCGCGCCAGCCGCTCCTCGCGCAGGAACGGCATGTCGCCATCGACCCACTGCTCGAGCCGCTCGATCAGACGCTCCTCCAGCACCGGCAAGGCTTCACGGGTCTCCGCCAGGGTATCGAGTGCCGCCTCACGGCGATCCAGTGTCTCGGCCAGACGCTCGTTGCGCGGTGCGAGTTCGGCGTTCTCACGCGTCAGGCGGCGCTCGGCGCGCTCGAGCTCGCGCAGCTCCTCGAGCATGGCCCGGGTCTCGTCATCGGCGGCGTCGATGCGCACCTGAAGCTCGGCCTGGCTGCGCTGGGCCTCACGCGACTCCTGATACAGCTCGGGGTCGGCGGACGCCGAGGCGGCCAAACCCAGCCAGAGTATTGCCCCCCAGAGGCATGGATGGCGAAACGGTCTCACGATTTGACTCCCGGCAAGAAACTCGTTGAGCAGGCAAACCCGCCTTTGAACAGGCCAAGACGATGCCATAAATGATAAGCGTTATCAACGCAGCTGACGCATCGGCAACCGCAAGCCCCCAAATCACCAGCGATAGCTGAGGCTGCCGATCACGCTGCGCGATTCGCCGTAGAAACACCAGTAGTCGCAGCCGCTGACGTACTCTTCGTTGGTGAGGTTGTTGATGTTGAGTTGTGCGGTCCAGCTCTCGTCGAGATCGTAGCTCAGCTTGGCATCAAAGAGCGTGTAGGACGGGACTTCGGTGTCGCTGTATTGCGGCAGGTCGACGCTGTCGCCCACATAGCGCACCCCACCGCCGAGGCTCAGACCTGCCAGCATTCCCGAATCGAAACCGAAGTCGAGCCACAGCGAGGCTTGGTGGCGTGGGATCAGGCCGGCACGCAGGTTGGTGGCTTCAGGACTGATATCGACGCGGGTGTCGGTATAGGTATACGCCGCGGTTAGCTGCAGTTGGTCGGTGACATAGCCGAGCCCCTCGACTTCGAAACCGCGGGAACGCCGCTCGCCACCCTGCCTGGAGCTGGCCTCCCCGCTGGAATAGAGCGTGTTGCTCTCCTTGAGATCGAACACGGCGGCATTGACGTAGCCGTCGAGCCAGTTCGGCGCGTACTTCACGCCCAGCTCCCACTGCTCCCCCTCGCTGGGCACGTAGGCGTTGCCATCCGGGTCGCTGCCGACCAGAGGACTGAAGGATTCGCTATAGCTAAGGTAGGGTGACAGGCCATGATCGGCCAGGTACATGACACCACCCGTAAAGGAGAGCTGGGAGTCACTGAAGTCCTGATCGGCACTGCCTTCTGCTCGATTGGTCACGTCGACGCTATCGCGCCGCAGTCCGGCCAGAAGGATCCAGCGATCCTGCAGCGTCAACTGATTCTGCACGTAGAAGCCAAGCTGCTCCTTGCCCTCTTCGTGCCGAGTGTGAATGTTCGCCGGCGTGAAGTTGCCGTATCGAGGGGCAAAGATGTCGATCGGAGCGAAAGCAAAGTTGTCGCCGTTGCCATATTCGACATCGAATTTCTGGTAGTCGAGACCCACCAGCAGCGTATTTTCGGTGCTCTCGGTGTACCAGTTGCCCACCATCCGGCTGTCGACGGTAAAGGCATCGTAGCTACCGTCGCGATAGGTCAGACCACGCGCCCCCTGTCTGTCGTCCAGCATCCAGAACAGGTAGGCCCCTCGTAGCAGCATGTCGAACTCGCTGTAGCGCAGGTTCTGCTGGAAACGCCAGGTATCGCTGACTTCGTGCTCGAGTTCGTACCCCAGCGACAGCTGGGTCACCTCACGACGGTCGTAGTCCGGCTCGCCCAGGTTGGTGCCGCGCGGAACGCGACCGAACGGTGTGTTTTCGAGCGTTCCGTAAGGCAGATAGAAACCGTTGGTCGGCGTGCCATGGTCGCGCATGTAGCTGCCGAGAAGCGTGATGGACGTCCTGTCGCTCAGGTCGACCTCGAGACTGGGCGCGAGGTAGACCCGCTGGTTGTCGGTTCCGTCGATGTCGCCGTCCCCTTCTCGGAACAGCCCGACCATGCGGTAGCGCACGTCGTCACGCTCACCCACCGGGCCGGAGCTGTCGATACCAAGTTGACGATGGCCCTTGTTGCCGCCTTGCAGCGACAGCAGGCCGCGCGCATCCTCAGTGGGTCGCTTGCTGATGGCGTTGATCACCCCGCCAGGGGGCGCCTCACCATAGAGGATCGAGGCCGGCCCCTTGAGCACCTCGATTCGCTCCAAACCGAAGGGCTCGGTCTGCCACCAGAAATAGCCCCCTTCACGAAAGAGGCGCAGGACGTCCTGATAGGTGGAGTTCTCGCCGCTGAAACCGCGCAGAAAGAACCAGTCGGCCTTGGTATCACGCCCATAATGGCCGGCCAGCACCCCACTGCGATAGCGCAAGGCTTCGTCATACTTCGTGACGGCGCGGGTCTCGAGCTCCTCCTCCGTCACCAATGAAACGGACCGTGGCGTTTCCAATGCTGGCGTATCGGTCTTCAGCGCCGTACCCACCACCACCAGGGTTTCGGCCTCGAGAGATTGCTCGGCAAACGCCCGAGGCACCACGCCTAACAGCGTACCCCCTAGCGTGAGGCCAAGTGAAAAACACACCGCCTGAGCCAGTGCGTTCGGCTGAGAAGGAGGGCGAGCATGGGACATGGTGATCGACCTGTGGGCTATACGAGTAGGAGTCGGCAGAGCCGGGACACCCAATGAATGAAAATTATTATCGAAGGGTAATGACAAGCATAACGCACACTTGAGCGTTGATAAACAAAATGCAAACCATTACTGTTAGCTTCTTCCTACCCCACGGTTCCGGTGGGCATGAGGCCAAGCAGTGGGTCGTCATGCGACGCATGCCCGGCCAGCCCCCGTGGCGGCAGCGGCCGACACCAAGGAACTCTGCTTGAGCCACCCCATGTGCGTAAGACTTTCCAGACTTCGGTACTTGTCCCTATCTCGACGCCTGAGCGGAATACTCGGTTGCCTTTGGTTGGCAGCCGCCCCGGCACTGGCCGGCGACAATACACGCGTTGCCACTCTCGACTGGACGCTGGCCGAAACTCTGGTCGCCCTTAGCGAACCTCCCGAAGCGGTGGCTCAGGTAGAGGACTATCACAGCTGGGTCGGCGAGCCCAGGCTGCCAAGCGACGTCTCAGACATCGGGCTTCGCTCTCAGCCCAATGTCGAACTGCTGGCCCACCTAGCCCCTGTGAACATCCTCATCTCCCCGATGTTCAGCCGATTGGCGCCTCGACTCGAGAGGATCGGCGCGGTCGATATCAAAGAGCTCTACACACCCCAGGTGGATACCTGGAGCCAGATCCTCCTTCTGACCCGTGAGCTTGGCGCAGCTTACAGTCGCCAGGATGAAGCCGAAGCGTTGATTGCCGCTACCGAAGCCCGCTTCGAGACGCTACGCCAGGCCCTCCCGGAGGAAATGCCGCCTTTGCTGGTCGTACAGTTCATGGACGAGCGACATGTGCGGGTCTTCGGTGAGCACGGCCTGTTCCAGGCCGTGTTGGACCGCCTGGGACTGGAAAACGCCTGGCGGGGCGAGACCAACGCCTGGGGCTTTTCGCTGGTCGGGCTCGAGGCCCTGCTCCACCTGGAGGTACGTTTGGTTGTGGTGGAACCCTACCCCGTCGGCATTGAAGAGAAGCTCGCCACCAGCGCCCTCTGGCGGCACCAGCCCAGCGTGCGTGACGGCAGCATGATCACGCTACCGCCAGTCTGGAGCTTTGGCGCCCTGCCCTCGGCACAGCGCTTCGCAGAGCTGCTCACTAGCGCGCTCGCTCCCTCGCAAGATTGAGCAAGCCTAAGCGCTCATGACCAACTGTCAGGTCGAAAACCTTCTCGAGATTTCGCTTCCCCATGGCATGACGGCCCGCACAAACAAATAGTAATGAGAAGCAATTGGCACCTGCCAGCATCTCAGTCATTACCCGTGAACAGCTCGAGGAGCGCAATGTCACGAATCTGGCCGATGCCGTTCGCGGAATTGAGGGTGTCAACAGCCGTCCGCTGGACGCTCGCTCCGGCAAAACGGGCAATCAGACCGTCAGTCTGCGCGGGCTGCCCAGCGAGTACACGCTGGTGTTGGTCGACGGGGTCCGTCAAAACGTCTCGGCCACGGTAGCCCCCAACGCCTTCAACGACTCACAGTCTACTTTCATCCCGCCGATTGCCGCCATCGAGCGTATCGAGGTGATTCGCGGCCCCATGTCGACCTTATACGGCTCGGATGCAATCGGCGGCCTGATCAACATCATCACCCGCCGCCCGGGTGACGAGTGGCGTGCCTCCGGCTCCGTGCAGACCGAATATTTCCGCGATTCAGACTTCGGCGGCACGACCATCACCGAAGGCTATGTCAGTGGGCCGGTCTCTCAGCATGTCGGCGTGCAGTTCTATGGCCGCCTGCTGGAACGCACCGCGTCCAATATCGACATCCCGGGTACCGAACCCAGCCTGACCGACAACCGCACCATGGGTCAGAATCCGAGCAAGGCCAATGTCGAGACCTTCGGCGGCGAGCTGGTATTGGCACCGGTCGATGCTCACGACATCAGCTTGCGCTTCGATACCAGTCGCCAGACGCTGGACAATCGCCAGGGTCAGGTGGGACGTCTGGAAGGCACCGGCACGACGCCGGCGGACTTTACCCGCGGCTATGGTAGAGAACTCGAGTTCTCACGCGACCAGTTCCGCCTCAGCCATCGCGGCGACTTCCTGTTCGGCCAGCTCGACACCTCGCTGACCCGGGACATCGTCGAAACCGAGGGTCGCACCGTCAACGCCCTGGCAAATCCGCCTGCGATCTACCCTGAGGCCGGTACTCCGCGTCGGCTGAGGCTGACCACCGACATCCTCGATACCCGGCTGACCAACGTCTTCGGCGATCATCTGGTGACATTGGGCGGTCAATACTTGGATGCCAAGTTCGAGGACGGCATCCTGCCCGAGGATGTGACCCGCGATCAGTACAGCCTGTTTGCAGAGAACGAGTGGCAAGCCACCGAGCGCCTGGCGCTGACCGGTGGGCTGCGCTACGACAAATACCAAGGAATCAGCGGCGAATTCACACCCCGCGCCTATGCAGTGTTCGAGGCCACCGACGAGTGGACCTTCAAGGGTGGCGCCGGCCAAGGCTTCCGCGCACCGATGATGGAGCAGACCTTCGACGGCGTCGTCGGCTTTGGTGACGGTGGCAGCACACCACTCTTCGGCGATCCCGACCTCAAGCCGGAGCGCAGCACCAACTATGAACTCTCGGCCCGCTACGACAACCGCCAGGGCTTCATGGCCCAGGTCACTGCCTTCCATAACACCCTTAAAGACAAGATCGAGCCTGCCACGGGCGCCAGCGATCGCACCAATGCCAATATCGGCGAGTCGCGCATCCAGGGCATCGAACTTGCCGCTGCCTATGGACTGACGGATACGGTGACTCTGTCGGGCAACTACACCTATACCGACAGTGAAGTGAGAGAGGGTGAAACGGCCGCCAGCTTCATGGGGGACCCGCTTGTCAGCGTTCCGGATCACATGCTGAACGTGCGCCTCGATTGGCAGGCCACCCCGCAGCTGAACACCTTCCTGGGCGCCGAATATCGCAGCAGCGCCTTCCGTCCGCGCAACTTCCACGAACCGCAGAACGATGGCAGCTCGCAGGGTGCTTACGATGCACTGGGCGACTTCCACAGCACCACCATGGTCAACCTGGGCGCACGCTATCGGGTCAGCGAGCACGTCTCGGTCAACGGCGTGGTCAACAACCTGCTCGACCGCGACTTCAAGGACTATCGTTCCTATACTCGCGAAGACAATGGCAACATTGCCTACAGCAATGTCTACAACAACCTTTATGGGCCCCGCTCGTTCGTTGTCTCACTGAACGTCGATTTCTAACGCACTGCCTTTCTCGAGTTAGCTGTATCGATCTTTATGGAGCCGACATCATGTCGGCTCTTTTTTTCGTGGCGTTGAGCTGGAGCTATGGTGATTTCTGGTGTATGGGAGGAGGTAGGAAGGGTGGCGTATCCTGTTGATTGATCACGACCAAGATCTCAATCAACATGAGTGGATACGCCATGACCGATTCTACCCTCCG
>NZ_JABFTW010000042.1:0-17104 GCF_021404355.1 Halomonas sp. MCCC 1A11062 | reverse complement strand
CGGAGGGTAGAATCGGTCATGGCGTATCCACTCATGTTGATTGAGATCTTGGTCGTGATCAATCAACAGGATACGCCACCCTTCCTACCTCCTCCCATACACCAGAAATCACCATAGCTCAGGCCATGGCGCTGGGTACCCCAGTCGTCTCCACCGCCATGATGGGCACCCGCGACGTGCTGGTGGACGGTGCGGGTTGCCTGATTGCCGACGAGGATCTCGACGACTTCGCCGCCAAGGTGAACCGACTGCTCGACGATGACGCGCTGCGCGGCGAACTGGCGCAGCGTGCCATGACCCATGCGGCAGGCTGGCACGAGGACGCCAAGGCCGCCGAACTGGCCGGGCTTTATGCTCGAATAGCAGGGATGCAAATAGCAGGGAGCGGTAACGCCAGAGCGGTGCCACTCACCACGCTGACGGCCTCCAGTACCCAACAGACGGTATCGTCTGCGACAGAGGTATTACCCCCCGAAGCCAATGAAAAGGAGCAGACGCCAGTCATGTGAGACACCGGCAGGTGTCAATTTCCCGACATCTGCAGGCAGTAACATAGTGGTTTTGGCCATGATCCAAGAGGCTCGGCATGACAAACGTTACTTCACCCACTCTGATCGATACGCTCAAGCAAGCCGCTCAGGCAGCGGGCGAGATCCTGCGCGAGGGCTACCGCGCCGCCGGCACGATCGACTTCCAGTGCAAGGGCGCCTCGGACTTCGTGACCGACTACGACCGGGCGGCAGAACACGCCATCATCGACAGCGTGCGAAACGTTCATCCTGAGGTCGGTTTCCTAGGTGAGGAAACGGGCGCAACGCCGGCTCAAGACAGTAACGTCGTGGTGGTCATCGACCCGCTGGACGGCACCAACAACTTCCTGCACCGAGTGCCCCACTTCTCGGTATCCATCGCCGTGCGCCAGGGCGACCAACTGACCCACGGGGTGGTCTACCAACCGCTGCTCGACGAGATGCTGTGGGCGGTTCATGGGCAAGGCGCTTACCTGGGCAGCCGCCGTGTCGTCGCCTCTCCGGCCCGCCCCATGCCGGAAATGCTCCTCGCCACCTGCCTGCCCTATCATGCCAAGGGCGACTGCCCTACCAGCCTGCGCCAGCTCACGGCAATGATGCCGGCCGTGGCCGGGATTCGGACCCCCGGCTCGGCAGCACTGGAGATCGCCTACACCGGCCTTGGCCGCTTCGATGCCTTCTGGTCTCAAGGCGCCAGGCTCGACCTGTGGGACGTGGCCGCCGGCATCGTCTTCGCCCGGGAGGCGGGTCTTGTCGTGACTGACCTCGAGGGCAACACCAACCCTGCCGAATGGCACAGCCTGCTGGTAGCCCGTGCCGAGCGGCACGATGAGCTGCTAGACGCCTTGCGGCAAGCAGGCTGACCAGCTTCGTGTTCACCCGGCTCGGATCGTCACCACTCTGTCACCATCCGTCGTTAGCGTCGGAGAGACCTAGCGCTTCGACAGGAGAAGCCCTATGCCACGGCGCCAGCGCGAACCGCTCAGTGACGAGGAGATCGATTTCCTGGTCCAACTGGCAAATGGCAATGCCCTGGCCCACCACCGCCGCCGTGAGCGCGAGCGGCGGCGCTCGTCACAATCACCCCGGCCCGAAAAGCGCGAGTAACGTGATGTGTCACAGTAGGGACGGCAATTGTCATGGAACTGTCGTGATGACAGATGGCACGGCAGGATACACTTCAAAAAACAATGATCGCTCAACCTGCTGAGAGCAGGGACTATCCGTCCATGAAGCATCTCTTTCTGATTCGACATGCCCGGGCTATGCGGCCTGACGATATCGAGGATCGTCAGCGCCCGCTGAGCCCCCGTGGCCAATGCCAGGCGGTGGCCATGGCGCCGGCACTGCAACGCCTTGGTGCCCTCGACGGCGAGCTACACGTCAGTTCGGCCCTCCGCGCTCAGCAGACGTTGCAAGCCCTGGATACCACCCTACCCGAACTTGGTCTGGCAAAGCGGGCCCAAGGCCATGAAGCGCTTTACACCTTCGAGGAGAAAGCGCTGCTCCAATGGCTACAGGCCCTCGATGAGGGTAACGACCGTCTCGCCTTGATAGGCCACAACCCTGCCCTGCTGGCACTTGCCCAACGTTTGAGCCTCAAGGCTCCCAAACGGCTGCCAACCGGCGGGCTGATATACCTCACCCTGCCCACCGATACCTGGCGGGACCTGGGCCACCACACCGGAGAGACCCGCTCCACGCTCTCGCCTGTAGAAGTGAGCCACACCCTGTTTCAGCGTAAAGCGCCTGCGCCGCCACAGCTCGGCAGGCTAAAGGCCCCCACTCGCATCCAGCACCGGCTAATGTATCAGTACCGCATGATTCGATCCCTGGAGGCCGGTGTCAGCGCCGGGCACGACCCTGAGTTCCTGCATCAATATAGAGTCAACCTACGCCGTAGCAGAGCGATAGGCGAGGCGCTGCTGAGCATGCTCGATACAGCGGGGCTCCGCCGGGCACTGAAAGGGCTGCGTCGGCATGCACGGGTCACCAGCGAATTGCGCGATCTGGACGTGATGTTGGAGAACCTGATCCGACAGCCCGCTGGAGAAGTCCGCGAATCGCTGGAACCCATGGTTGTCTGGCTACAGGCTCAAGCCCGGGAGGTGCGCCGGAAAGTCAGGGAAAATCTGCAACGGCGACGCTACGCACAAGACATGCAGGCGTGGCAGGAGCTCATCGCATCCCCGCAATTTACCAAGGCGCTGGCACGGCTACGCACGCCCCAGATCGATCGAGCCTTGCACGAACGATTGGCTCGCCATGATGCGCTGCTGACCTCTCTCGACGACGCCACTCCGGATGCTGCAATACATCGACTGCGCAAGCAGGTAAAACGCATCCGCTATCTTGCCGAGTTGGCCCCGGATGCCTACCAATATCTGCTCGAGCAGCTCGAAGAGCGCCAGGAGCGACTGGGTGAGTTTCAGGATCTCTGCACACAGCTCGATTGGCTCGATTCTTTCGTCAATGCGAGGCAAGAGCGACCTCTCACAGAAGAAACGCGTGATGCGATGCGAGACAGGGCTAGCCAACTGGTGGAGCGCAAGGACATGATTCGCCGAGCCCTTCGAGAACTCCCTTCTCTTGCCGACAAGGTCAGCCTTTCTTCAACCCACTAGCATACTCGTGGACGACGCCAAAACGCTTACCGGAGTGTGACAGCTGCTATGCTTTGGCTAGGCTCTTTCGATGGAATGAGACGCTGGTGGAAACTGACCCAATCAACACGGAAGTGAATGCCAAGCGGCGGCTGCGACTGCGCCCCGCGACACCCGAGGATCGTCCCTTGCTCGAGCGCTGGGACACCGAGCCCCATGTCGTTGCGGCCAACCCCAACGACAAATGGGAGTGGCAGACCGAGCTGGCCCATCCGGCCGAAGGCTGCCAACAGTTCATCGCCGAGCGCGAAGGACGCGCCATCGGCTTCATCCAGATACTCGATCCCGCCCGTGACGAGAGCGGCTACTGGGGCGAGGTGGGCGACGGCTTGCGTGCCATCGATATCTGGATTGGCGAGCCCGAGGAGCTGGGCAAGGGCTACGGCACCACCATGATGCAGTTGGCCCTGGCGCACTGCTTCGCCGACCCCCGGGTTTCCGCCGTGCTGATCGATCCGCTCGCCGACAATCGTCGGGCCCAGCGCTTCTACGAGCGGCTGGGCTTTCGCTTCGTCGAAAAGCGCCGCCTGGGCAACGACCTCTGCTGTATCTACCGTCTGGAACGCAGCGACTGGTTGGCCTGAGGTCGTCGGTACGCCGCGACGCAGCCCTCGAGACGCTTAGCCCTTGGCCACCAGGAAAGCGCCTGCCGCCACCATCAGCGCCCCCGCGGAGCGGTTAGCCCCCTTCATGGCACGCTCGCTCTGCAGCCACCGGCGCGCGCTGGCGGCCCCCACGGCGACCAGCATCAGTCCCAGCATGAGCCCGACGAACGTCAGCGACACAGTCAACAGCATGTCGCCGGAGGCCAGCGCCACCAGGTCGACGAAGGTCGGCAAGAAGGCGATGTAGAACAGGATCACCTTGGGGTTGGAAGCGGAGATGAGAAAGCCCTGCAGAAACCCCTTCACGATGTCGACACGCCGGGATCCTGCCGACAGGTCGGCCTCACCGACGGGCGAGGTCCACAGTTTCCAGGCCAGGTAGAAGAGATAGGCGGCACCGACATAGCGAATCATGGTGAACGCCTCGCCCCAGTGCTCGGCCAGCACCGCCAGCCCGTGAAAGGCCAGCATGAGGTAGAGCAGGTCGCTGACCGTCATGCCCAGCGCCAGAGGCCAGCAGGCACGCGCCCCGGCGGACATGCCGCGGGCCAGGATGGCGAAGATCCCGGGGCCGGGGGTAACGGCGAAGATGAAGATGGCGAGGAAGTAGAGCAAGGCGCTCTCGGGGGACATGGGGGCCTCACGGTCAGGGCGAAAATTCGATCATGCCCGAGTGCAATGCCTCATGACCAGCCCCCATCGCCGGGCGCCAGGCACATCTCATCAGCTCATTCCATCAGAGCCGGTCCATCAGATCCGGCCTGCCAACCATAGCGCCAGCAGCACCACGATCAGCAACAACAGTCCGCTGGCCACGCTGCCGGCCCACTTGGCGATGACGTGCAGCATCCTCCTCTCCTAAACGATGTCGAAACGATCGGAATAGATCCGCGTGGTCGCCGCCCCCTGGGCAAGCAGGGCTTTCTCGGCGGCATTCATCAGCGGCTCGGGGCCGCAGATGAAATATTCGCGGCGGCCGTCGTCCGGCGGCAGCCGGCGCTTCACCAATGCTTCGTCGATCTTGCCGCTCTCCCCCTTCCATTCCGGCTCGGGGTCGCTGATGACGTGGATCACGTCGAGATCGAGGGTCTGCTCCAGCTCGGCCAGCTCGTCGCGAAAGGTGGCGTCCTCCCAAGTCTTGTTGGCATAGAGCAGCCACAGCGGCCGGGTATCGCCCTGGTCACGCAGCGAGCGCAGGATGCTCATGATCGGCGTGACGCCGATACCGCCGGCGATGAGTACCGCACCGGAGGCATTGTCCGGTTCGGGTATGAAGGCGCCGTAGGGCCCTTCGACGAAGGCGCGTGTGCCTGACGGCACCTCAGGGAGGGTGTTGGTGAAGTCACCCAGGCGCTTGGCCGTGAACGCGAAGCGCTTGCCATCTTCACTGGACGAGGCCACCGAGAATGGATGCTGTTGCAGCGAGAACGGTGTCTCGCCCAGGGTGATCCAGAAAAACTGTCCGGGTGCGAAGTCGAGACGATGATCACCTTCGGCTTCAAGGGTCAGGGTTGCCGCATCGCCACGCTCCTGTTGGTTGTCCACCACCCTCCAGGGACACTTGCGTAGACGCCACGGCCTCAGCAGGCGCGATTCGACCACCAGCAGCAGCGCAAGCCCCACCACCGCGCCCAGCAGCAGCGTCGTGAAGATGCCTTCCGTGTAGTGCTGCACCATGACCGCATGGCCCAGGCCACCGGCGACGACGAAAAGCGACAGCCCGCCGTGCAGAGCCCGCCACCACTCGTAGGAGAGCCCGAAGCGCGTACGCCACAGCGAGCTTGCCACCAGCATCAGCGTGGCCAGCACCAGCAGTATGAGGGTAATCGCGCGCAGGGTATCCTCGCGGGGATCGAGATACTCGATCCAGCCGGGGCGGGTGGCGATCATCACCAGCGGATGGGCCAGCACCAGCAGCAGCGCGAAGATGCCGGTCTGGCGATGGAACTGCAGAATGTTGTCGTGACCGACCGATTCGGCGAACCAGCGATGCCGCCCCGAGATCACCGCCTGACAGGCAAGAACGCCAAGCGCCAGCAGCCCCAGCAGGGCACCGAGTTCGGCACCGAACTCCCGCGTTTCGTCAGGCTGGCGGATAACGGCGATGCCGAGGGGCAACAGAGCCAACAACAGATAGCCACCACACCAAAGCAGTGCGCTTCGGGCCAATCGACTCACAACGACCTCCTTGTCCAAGTCTCCTGCTCAAGATAGTGCTTCGGCATGTAACCGTTTGAAGCTTTATGTTCTTGCGCCTTTGGCTCACATATCACCCGATGCTGCTACGCTGAATCAGGCAACGACAGGCCACATCATCAGGAGGAAACCGATGTCTGGGCAAACGGATCATGCCAACCTGTTCGACGACGCACGCTCGCGCCTCGAGGAAGTGTGCCAAGCCATCGACATCCAGGGCGATGCCAGGGAGCGACTGATGCAGCCCAGCCTCTCGCTGCAGGTCAGCGTGCCGGTGCGCATGGACGATGGCCGCCTCAAGGTCTTTCCCGGCTGGCGGGTGCAGTACAACACGACGCTGGGGCCGGCCAAGGGCGGCATTCGCTTTCATCCCGACGTCAATCAGGAGGAAGTGACCACCCTCAGCTTCTGGATGGCGGTGAAGTGCGCCGTGGTCGACCTGCCCTACGGCGGCGGCAAGGGCGGCGTGAAGGTGGACCCCAAGCAGCTGTCGAAGCTGGAGCTGGAACGACTGGCCCGGGGCTACGTTCGCGCCATCGCCGACATCATGGGACCCGACCGCGACATTCCCGCACCGGACGTAAACACCAACGCCACGGTGATGGGCTGGATGGCCGACGAGTTCGACCACCTGGCCCGTGGCAAGGTACCCTCCGCGATTACCGGCAAGCCTCCCGAGCTGGGCGGGTCGCTGGGTCGTGTGGCCGCCACCGGACGCGGCGCCCTGCACGTGCTCGACCTGTGGGCAGCGCGCGAGAAGCGCAAGCCAGAGGAGACAACAGTGGCTATCCAGGGCTTCGGTAATGCTGCCTATCACTTTGCCCGGCTAGCCCACGATCAGGGCTATCGCATCGTTGCGGTGTCCGACTCAAAGGGCGCTATCTACAGCGAGGAAGGCCTCGATCCTGACGCCATCATGGAGCAGAAGCAGCGTAATATGCGGCTGCACGAGATGGTTTACTGCGACGATTCTGTGTGCATCGCCGAGAACGTTGAGAAGCTCGATCGCGACGAGCTGCTCACCCTGGAGGTGGACGTCCTGGCGCTGGCGGCACTGGAGAATCAGGTGCATGAAGACAACGTCGATCGGGTCAAGGCCGGCGCGCTGCTCGAGATCGCCAACGGGCCGGTCAGTAGCCGTGCCGACGAACGGCTCGAGGAGCGCGGCGTGCCGGTACTGCCCGACGTGCTGGCCAACACTGGCGGCGTCATCGTCAGCTACTACGAGTGGGTGCAGAATCGTAGCGGCGAGCGCTGGCCGGAGGAGGAGATCAATCGGCGGCTGGCCGAGCACCTCGAACGCCAGAGCGAACTGGTCTTCGAGCGCGCCGAACAGGAGGAGATCTCCTATCGCCGGGCGGCGTATCGCCAAGGCATCGAGCGCATCGCCCACGCCATCGAGCTGCGCGGCAACTGTCAGGACAGCGAGTGAGCGAGGCAGCCAGCCGCAACTCGGGGTGACAAGGGCATTGGCCAAGGCGACAATAGCGGCCTTTCGTTGCCGAACCGGGCCGTCATGACGAACCCTCTGAGCCTTCTCTACCGGGACGAGCACCTGGTCGCGGTGCACAAGCCGGCGGGCCTGCTGGTGCACCGCTCCAAACTGGCGGGCGGCGAGCGCGAGTTCCTGCTGCAACGCCTGCGCGATCAGCTCGGCCAGCGCGTCTATCCGGTACATCGACTGGATCGCCCCACCTCGGGTGTCATGGTGTTCGCTCTGAATTCGGACATCGCTGCACGCCTGGGCGAGATCTTCACCGAACGCCGGGCCGCCAAGCGCTATCTGGCGGTGGTGCGCGGCGTCGGCCCCGCACAAGAGTGGCTCGATTACGCCCTGCGCGAGGAGGATGGCAGCCGGCCCAAGGCGGAGATGCCGGCGCTCGAAGCCCTCACCGAAGTGAAGCGGCTGGACAGCGTCGAGCTGCCGGTGCAGGTGGACCGCTATCCCAGCAGCCGCTACTCCCTGATGGAGGTGCGCCCGCTGACCGGCCGCCGCCACCAGATCCGGCGCCACCTGTCACGGCGCGGCTACCCCATCATCGGCGACGCCAAGCACGGCAAGGGCAACCACAACCGCTTCTTCGCCGAGCGCCTGGGCTGCCCGCGGCTGCTGCTGGCGGCCGTCGGCTTGAGCTTTGAACATCCCGTCACGGGGCGCTGCCTGACCTTGAGCTGTAGCCTGGACGCCCCCATGACGGCCCTGTTCCAGCATTTCGGCTGGGCTGGCCACCTGCCTACCGACCAGGCAGGTTGCTCCGAAGCGCCGCTCTCCCTAGCCTGACACCACCGCCACCAACCGGAGTTTCAAGACGCCGACATGACCGCCCCATTGCCACCGCAGGAAGCCGCCCCGGCCCAGGACGACTACGATTTCCGCTTCGGTGGAATTCGGCGACTCTACGGCGCCCGTGCGCTCGACTACTTTCGTCAGGCCCACGTCGTCGTGGTCGGCGTGGGTGGTGTCGGCAGTTGGACGGTAGAAGCACTGGCGCGCTCGGGAATCGGCCGCCTCACCCTGATCGATCTCGACGACGTCTGCGTGTCCAACGTCAACCGCCAACTTCCCGCCCTGGATGGCAACATCGGCCGGCCCAAGGTCGATGTGCTGGCCGAGCGCTGCCGGGCGATCCAGCCCAGCATTCAGGTCGTCGCCGACACGGCCTTCGTCACGCCGGGCAACCTGGCACAGCGCATTCCCGAAGACGCCGACTACGTGGTCGATGCCATCGACAGCGTGGTGGCCAAGGCCGCGCTGATCGCCTGGTGCAAGCGACGCAAGCTGCCCATCGTCGTGGCCGGCGCCGCCGGCGGGCAGAGCGACCCCACGCGGATCAAGGTGGCGGATCTCGCGCGTACCGAGCACGACCCGCTGCTGGCCAAGGTGCGCGCCCGGCTGCGCCGGGATTACGGCTTCTCGCGCAACCCCAAGCGGCGCTTCTCGGTAGAGTGCGTCTATTCTGACGAACAGCTGGTCTTCCCCGGCGCCGATGGCGAGGTCTGCCTGCAGAAGCCCAGCGCCGGAGAATCGACCCGCCTCGACTGCGCCTCCGGCGTGGGTGCAGCCACCTTCCTCACCGGCAGTTTCGGCTTCGTGGCCGCCTCACGGGTGCTGGCCCGCCTGGCAAAGCGCGCTGCCGCAAGCAGCAGCCAATAACGACAACGACTCTGAACTGGAGCCCTGCGCGATGACTCACCCCCTCCCCGTTCCCGGCATCTACTGCCACTACAAGGGCAACCGCTACGAGGTGCTCGGCGTCGCTCATCACAGCGAAACCGAGGAGCCACTGGTGGTCTACCGTGCGCTGTACGGCGACTACGGCCTATGGGTGCGACCGCTCGCCATGTTCACCGAGACCGTCGAAGTGCGCGGCGAACCGGTGCCGCGCTTCGACCTGGAGAAGGCGTTCTAAAATCGGGCCGAGGATCGCTCACCCTCAAAGGCCATCAGAGTGCCGTCGATGACGACGGGACAAGACTCTCGATCATTTCATCGACCACCGAGGTAAATAGAGGCGTTACCTCTCTGGCCCCGAGCCGGCCCATCAAACTACGTAGATGCGACAACCGCAGGTGAACGTTCCAGCGCTGCCAGTCGGTCTCGCCGTCCACCCGCTGGCGCTGCCGCCGTGGCGTGAGATAGCCGGTATGCAGGAGGCGGTGCCCCGGCCAGTCCACCGGATCGTCGTCGCGGTCCGCCACCAGCCATAGCATGGGCGAAGCCGTGCGGGAAGCGTCGAGCAACCGCCGTATGGCTGCGTCGTGCCCTTCCCGGCGCAGCTCAGGCGACAGGCGTACTAGCGCCTCAAGTGCCTCGCGACAGGCGTCGTCCAGGTTCCAGGTCATGCCTAGCCTCGCGGCCTGGGCATCGAGCCACAGCGCCATTTCCAGCGCCCGGCCCGAGACCGGAACCGGCAGCACCCGCGGCTCGGTCAGACGTTGCAGGATCGCCTCGCGACACTGCACCTGAGGCGTGTCGTAGACCCCATAGGAAGCATCAAGCAACGCCACTCGCGCCGGTGGCGGCTCGTCAAAGGGAAAGAGCAGCGACTCGAGGCAGGCATCGCCGCTGTAGAACACACCATCCGCGATACCAAGATGCAACCAGACCCCACCCAGCGAATGCCCCGCCTGGCCGGTGGTCACCGGGATGCCCGTCACCCGACATTGGCCACGCTCGGGCAGGGGGCGCCAGTCACGCCCATGCGGCAGTGCAGCCGCCACCGGCGGCGTGCAGTAGAGCGGCAGCTCGGCAGGTAGCGCCGCGACGCCACCGATGTGATCGACATGGTCGTGAGTGATCAGCACCGCATCGACATCGAGCCTCTTCGCCCATTCGCTCGACTGGCCCGGATGCAGGGCGCCGCCGGCGTCTAGCAGCAGCCGCTTGCCTGCGGCCTCCACCAGGATGGCAGCTGGCGCCTTCTCCCCGAGCCCGCTTAGCACCTCAATGCGCACGCTCATGCTTCGGGCTCCAGGCACCAACCCTGGTGCAGGGTCAGCTCCACGCTCTCTCCTTCGACCAGAGCGGCGTGATGATAGGCCACCAGCGACTCACCGCTTGCCAGGCGCAGGTGCAACTCATGGCGCTCGCCGCGAAAGGTCACGCTTTCCACCCTCGCCCTCAGGCCCCGCTGGGCCGAAGCGTCAGGCAACACCGTGACATGCTCGGGCCGCACCAACACCGGCTGGACGCGCTCGCTGGCGACCGCCGCGAGCCCATGCATCAAAGTGTGCTCGTCGAGCCGCTGCCCCGGCCGTCCTGCCGCCACCTGGAGCAGGCTCCCCTGGCCAATGAAGCTGGCTACCCAGGCACTGCGCGGCCGGCGGTAGAGCGCCTCCGGCGTGGCCCACTGCTCCAGCCGGCCGCCACGCATCACCGCAATGCGATCCGCCAGCGACATCGCCTCGCTCTGATCGTGGGTCACGTAGATCATGGTGGCGCGAGTGCGGCGATGAAACTCACGAAAGCTCTGTTCCATGGCCGCACGGAGGTGGCGATCCAGGTTGGCCAAGGGCTCGTCGAGCAGCACCACATCCGGGTCGGTGACCAGGCAGCGTGCCAGTGCCACGCGCTGCCGCTGCCCACCGCTCAACTCCTGTGGCGAACGGCCAGCATGTGACGCCAGATCCACCAGGCTCAGCGCCTGAGCCACCCGGCGCCGGTAAGCGTCGCCCTCCAGGCGCCGCAGCTTGAGCGGGTAGCCGACGTTGTCGGCCACGCTCATGTGCGGCCACAAGGCGTAGGACTGGAACACCATGGCCATGTTGCGTTGCTCCGGCGGCACATGAAGCTCGCGGCTGGCCAGGGTACGCTCTCCCAGGCGTATCTCGCCCTCGCTGAGCGCCTCGAAGCCGGCCAGCATACGCAGCATGGTAGTCTTGCCGCAGCCGCTGGGGCCGAGCAAAGCCACGAACTCTCCCGGCTCGATGTCCAGCGAGAGCGAATCGACGGCCTGCTGTTCACCGAAGCACTTGGAGACCCGATCAATCATCAACCCTGCCATGGCACGACCCCCTTGGGCAGATGCGGTGCCAGCCAGCTGAGACAGAGCATCAGTGCGGCAATCATCGCCACTACCAGCACCGATACGGCGGCGGCCAGCACGCTCTCGCCGCCCTCGGCCAGATTGAAGATCAGCACGCCCAGCGTCTCGTTACCGGCGCTCCACAGCAGCGCCGAGACCGTCAGCTCGTTCACCGCCAGCAGGAACACCAACAGCCCACCGGCGAATAGCGCCGGTGCCACCAGCGGCAGCACGATGCCGCCCAGGCGACGCCAGGGGCCGGCTCCCGCCAGTTGGGCGGCTTCCTCCAGCGCAGGGTCGAGCTGGGCCAGACCGGCCGCCACGGGCTTGAGGCACACCACCAGAAAACGCATCAGATAGGCCACGAAGATCAGCCCCAGGGTGCCGTAGAGCGCTACGTTCACCAGAGGGATGGGACGCACGAAGAGCAGGATGCAGGCCACCGCCAGCACCACGCCGGGCAGCGCATAGGGCAGCTCGATGGCGCCGAGGGCCAGACTCTGCCAGCGCTGCGGGAGACGCTGCAGACGATAGGCCAGCGGCAGGCTGCAAAGCATCAGCACCAGTGCGGCGCCGCCCGCCAGCCACAGGCTGTTACGCACCGCGCGCCAGGTCGCCCCCTGGCGGCCGATCACCTCGTGATAGGCGTTCAGGGTGGCGCTCTCCCAGGTGAGCGGCACGCCCACGGCGGGCACCAGCGAGCTCACCACCAGCGCCGCCAGAGGCGCGATGAGGATCGCCAGCAGCACAGCGATGAGCAGCGCGGTCACCGCGCCGCGCCAGCGCCCCAGAGAGAAATCGTGAGCGCGTCCCGAGTGGCCCACCAGGCCGAAGCGGCTGCGCTTCATCCACGCCTGCTGCAGCGCTACGCCAGCCAGCGCCAGCACGCCGATCAGCAGCGACAGCGAGGCCATTTCGGCCAGCACACCGGTGCCGAAGCTGGCCATGCGCTGGTAGATCAGAGTCGGCAGCACGTAGTAACCAGCGGGGATGCCCAGCATGGCCGGGATGCCGAAATTGCCCAGGCTGGAAATGAATGCCATGGCACCGCCGGCGATCAGGCCACCACGGGTCACCGGCAGGATGACATGGCCCCACACCTGAGCCTGGCGGGCTCCGCTGATACGGGCGGCCTCGACCAGTTCACGGGGCAGGGAAAGCAGTGAGGTACGTAATGCCAGGAACACCAGCGGTGCGCTCTGGATCCCCAGCAGCAGGGCAATACCCTCGGCGGAATAGAGCGGCTGTGGACTGCCCAGCGGCGGTGCCATGCCGATACTCTTCAGCAACGGGCTCGCCGGGCCGAACAGCTGCAGCCAGCTCAGAGCGGTGACCTGGGGCGGAATCATCATCGGCAGCATGAAACAGAACACCAGCCACGCCTTGCCGCGGATATCGGTCAGGGTGATCACGAAGGCGAACAGGCTGCCCAGCGCCAGAGCGATCAACATGCCAAGCCCCGAGGTATAGAGGCTGCGCCACAGCGCCCGCCAGGTACTCTCTGCCTGCAGCACGCGCCACAGCGGCGCCTCGCTGCCCTGAGCCAGGTCACCCAACGCTTCGAGCAACAGGCGCAGGCTGGGCACCAGGCTGAGCAGCACGATCGTGACGGTCAACAGAGTAAGCAGCCAGCGTTGCTGGCTGCCTGCCATCAGACTCGGTGCCATGATCAGCTGCCGAACAGGTCGCCGAAGCGCTGCTTGAGCTCGGCTTCCCTGGCCAGGGCATTCTGGGTATCCAGCGGCATCAAGACGATGTCGTCACGGGCGGGGAAGCCCTCGGGCGGTGTAACCTCGGGATGCGCGGGCAGGTAGCCCTGCTCGCTCACCAGCTCCTGACCCTCTCGCGAGAGCACGAAGTCGACGAACTTCTGCGCCGCTTCCAGGTTCCTGGCGCTCTGCATGATGGCGACCGGCTCGGTCACGGCACTGACCCCCTCCTCGGGGAACACGAACGCCACCGGCGAGCCCTTGGCGGCCTCGCGAATCGGCAGGAAATCCACCACGATGCCATAGGGCTTGCTGCCCGCCGCCACCGCATTGAATACGCCACCGTTGCCGCCCTGGGCCTCGGTGCGGTTGGCCTGCAGCGCATCAAAGTAACCCGCGCCCAGTTCGGGATGGGCCTCGATCGAGGCCATGTGGATCAGCGCGGCACCGGAGTAGAGCGGGCTCGGCATGGTCACCTGGCCGGCATATTCGGGCTGGATGAGCTCCTGCCAGCTCTGTGGCTGACGCTCGGCGCCGACGTTGTAGACGATGCCGGTGGTGATCAGCTTGGTGCCGTAGTAGTAACCCTCGGGGTCGTACAATTCACCAGCGTAGGCCTCGCGCTCGGGGCTCAGGTAGGCCTGCAGGTGCCCCTCCCGCTTGAGCGACTCCATGGTCATGCTGTCGGCGATCAGCAGCACGTCGGGGTTGCTGACCCCGGCGGAGAGTTCGGAGCGCAACCGGGTCATCAACTGCGTGGTACCGTCGCGCACCCACTCCACTTCGACATCGGGATGGGCGGCACGGAAAGCATCGACGGTCTGCTGGGCGTCGCTGTTGGGCTGGCTGGTATAGAGCACCAGCTTCTCGCTGGCAAGCGAAGGCATTGCCAGCAAGGCGAATAACACAGAGGCGGTGAGTGCGGTTGGCAGGGGGTGCTTCGGCATGTGAAAACCTCCGATGAATGAGTCTCATCGAAAGTACTGCCGTTGGCTTACAGCAAAGTGACAGAAACATGTTCTTCAACCTGCCGCCATGGGCGAGCCGCCGCGCTCTTGCGTGACGATGCCTGCTCGCGCAAGCCCCTGCGCCATCACCGCTGGCCGCGGTGCGCCCAGCCCGTCATACGCTTCTCCAGAATCGCAAACAGCTCGTACATCACCATGGCCATGGCACTGATCACGATCAACCCGGCGAACACCAGCGCCATGCGCATCTGCGAGCCGGCGCTCATCATCAGGTAGCCGATGCCCTGGTTCGACGCCACTGTCTCGGATACCACGGTACCGACGAAAGCCAGGGTGATGGCGATCTTCAGTGAGGCGAAGAAGTAGGGTAGCGAGCGCGGCAGCCCCACCTTGAGCAGCACGTCGATGCGCCGCGCGCCGAGCACCCGCAGCACGTCCTCCATTTCCGGCTCCAGCGTGGCCAGGCCGGTGGCCACGTTGACCACGATGGGGAAGAAGCAGATCAGAAAGGCGGTCAGGATCGCCGGCACCGAACCGATGCCGAACCACACCACCAGGATCGGCACGAAGGCCACCTTGGGGATGGCGTTGAAGCCCACCAGCAGCGGGTAGCAGGCGTGGTAGAGGAAGCGCGAGGAGCCGATGATGAAGCCCAGCGCCAGACCCACCGCCACGCCCAGGGCGAAGCCCGCCATGGTGGTCCAAAGGGTCTGCCAGGAGTGCATGCCGATGGGGCCGGCAAAGGTCACCAAGGCTTGCGCGGTGGCCGAGGCACTGGGGAAGATGAACTCCGGCACCTGCAGCAGGCGCACGCTGATTTCCCAGATCGCTACCAGCGCCAGTACCGCCACCCAGGGCGCCAGCCGCTCACGCCACCTGTCGTTCTTGTTCATGCTCGCTCCTCAGGCGCTGCGAATGTCGCCGATCAGGTTACGTAACTCCTGCACCAGATCGATGAAAGGCTTCTCGTAGGTGATTGCCAACTCACGGGGGCGCGGCAGGTCGATCTTGCGACGCTCGATGATACGACCCGGACGGCGGCTCATGACGTAGACGGTATCGGCCAGGAACGCCGCTTCGCGCAGGTCGTGGGTCACCAGCACCACGGTGAAGCGCTGGGCCTCCCACAGATCGCGCAGCACGCACCACAGCTCCTCGCGGGTGAAGGCATCCAGCGCGCCGAAAGGCTCATCGAGCATCAGCAAGCGCGGACGGTGAATCAGCGCGCGGCAGATCGAGGCGCGCTGCTGCATGCCGCCGGAGAGCTGCCACGGGTACTGGTCTTCGTAGCCCTCGAGCCCTACCGTGCGCAGCAGGTCGCGGGCCCAGCCAACGAACTCCGCGCGTCGCTTGCGAAACTGCGAGCGGTAGGGTTTGACGATCTCCAGCGGCAGCAGCACGTTGTCCAGGGTAGTGCGCCAGGGCAGCAGGTTGGCGCTCTGGAACGCCATGCCGCAGATCTTCAGCGGCCCGCCTACCGCGGTGCCGTCCACCTGCACGCTGCCGGCGGTGGGCGCATGCAACCCGGTACACAGCTTCATGAAGGTAGACTTGCCACAGCCGGAGGGGCCGACGAAGGCGACGAACTCGCCCTCCCGGATGGAGAGCGAGATGTCCTCGATGGCATTGCCGGAATCATCGTAGGCCAGGCTGACCCGGTCGAAGTCGACGAAGGACGTGGAGTCTGCCAAAGCCGTCACTCCGCGCGCTCGGGGAAGATCATGCGCTCCTCCTGGGGCGGTAGGAAGCGTGAGGTGAACACCCGCTCCGGCTCGGGCACGGTGGGCAGGTCGTATGCGTCCGCCACCAACTGGATGGCATCGCGCAGGCGCTGCTCGTCCACGCCGCCGGCTCCGTTGGCGCGCGCCTCATCGGTGTCGATGACGCTGGCGATGGCCAGCTTGAGCCGGCGGGTCTCCATCTCGACGTCGATCAGCGCATCACGGTTGCGCACGTACTCGATCGCTCCTTCGGGGTCGGCCAGGGTCTCTGCCAAAGCGCGGTTGAAGGCGCGCAGGAAGCCCTCCACCGCTTCAGGGTTGGCTTCGGAGAACGCTTCGCTGGCGATGATGGCATTGCCGTAGAGCGGCACGCCGTAGTCCGGGAACGGCATGATGGTGAGCTGCTCCTCGTCCATGCCGCGGCCTTCCAGGTTGAGCAGGCTGGTGAAGTAGAAGCCGGTGATGGCATCCACGTCACCGCGCACCAGCAGCGTCTCGCGCAGGGCGGGATCGACGTTCTGCCACTCGACGGCGCCGGCCTCGAGTTCGTTGGCGGCGGCGAAGATGCCCCAGGCCCGGTAGCCGGTGTCGAAGGCCGGGGCGGCGAGCGACTTGCCGGCCAGATCCGCTGGCGACTCGATGCCGCGATCCTTGCGCGCCAATACCGAAGCCGGTGTACCGTCGTAGACCACGTAGACGCCCTGGATACCCGGGGCGCCAGGGTTCTCGGCAATAAACTCCACCAAGGCATTGAGATCACCGAAGCCCATCTCGTAGGCCCCCGAGGCGACCCGGTTGATGGCGCCGGCAGAGCCACTGCCGGAGTCGATCTGCACGTTGAGCCCCTCTTCGGCGAAATAGCCGCGCTCCACGGCCATCAAAAAGGGTGCCGAAGGCCCCTCGAAGCGCCAGTCGAGCTGAAAGCGAATACGGGTTTCATCCGCCTGGGCCACGGCGGCGCCAAGCAGGGAAAGGCTCAACGCTCCGGCCAGCAGGCCGGCGGTAAGTTGACGACTCATGAATGCCACCCTCGCGATGCGTTCTGGTTGTGTTTGTTCTATGCAATCCCTATCTGTCAGCGTAGTTGTCACCTAAACGGATTGAGAGGTGATCAACGTGCGTTACCCCGCAGAGCGTAAGGAAGCCATCCTCAAGAAGATGGCACCGCCCATGAGCATGACCATCCC
>NZ_JABFTW010000041.1:0-17334 GCF_021404355.1 Halomonas sp. MCCC 1A11062 | reverse complement strand
ACGACAGCTTCCTCACCGTGCACCACGACCGCATCGGCGAGATCCACGCCGACGAGCACCATACCGTGCGCGGCGAGCGCCATGAGCAAACCGTCGCCAACCAGCACCTCACGGTACAGGGTACCCTGCACCTCAAGGCCGGCCAGGCCTGGCTCAGCGAATGCGGCCGCGAACTGCACGTCAAGGCCGGCCACAAGGTGGTGCTCGAAGCCGGCAGCGAAATGACGCTCAACGCCGGCGGCAGCTTCCTCAAGCTCGATGGCGGCGGCGTCACCCTGGTCGGCCCCAAGGTCAAGATCAACGCCGGAGGCAGCCCCGGTTCGGGTTCCGGCCAGGCAGTGGAGACACCGCTGCTGCCGGGCAGGGCCGTGCCGGAGGTGCATGAGGCGATACCGCCAACCGTGCTGCCCAAGCTCAAGGACTATCAGCTCAGCGAAGCCACGCTGCTGCCGCTGTGCGGCAAGCTGAGCGAGACCACCTGCAGCCGGGGAGACTGCCCATGCCTGGCTGGTTGAGTCGAATCGACGAGCGCAGCCAGCGTATCGAGACCTTATCGGGCAGCTTCGAAGCCCAGCGCTCTGCTTATGCGGTGCTGGATCAGCGCCGCGCCCCAGAGCGCTGCGCCGCACTCGTGGGCCAGCCCGGTTGGCACGACTACCTGACCCTGTTCGCCGGCACGCCGCTGTCGCCGCTGCTCGAAGCCAGCCCCTGGCTGGTCGAACTCACGCCGGGCAGTGACGCCTGGCAGGCCATCGGCTCGCTATGTGCCGGGCAGCGCCTCGGCTGGCTCTTCCAACCGGCCCAGGCCACCTCCCTGAACGACATGGCTGATCATCTTCGACGCCTGTTCATCCTCGATGACCCGCACGGCGGCCAGTCGCTGGTGAACCTGCAGGATGCCGCCGCCTGGACGGCCCTGCTCGCCGCCAGTAGCGACAGCGCCTACGCCCAACTCATCGGGCCGCTGGGGCAGGTCATCACGCCCACGTCGCTGACGCACTGGCAAAGATGGCAACCGACCGAGGAACGTGGCGAAGCCCCAGCACTGACCGAAGCGCTGGAACAGGCCCTCAAGGAGAGCCCGCGTGCCTGGTGGCTCAGCCGGGCAACCGAGACGCCGCTTTCGGCGCTGCCGCCGGCGTGGATGGAAAGGCTGGGACGGCTCGAGGCAGCGGGTATCCTCCAGGCCCATCATCTCCAGCGCCTGATGCCGAAAGTGAAGCAAGCACAGAATCCCGAGACGGACTGGTGGGCTCAGGCAACCACCTTGGAGGTTCTTCAAGCGGCCATGCCGGCCGGGAAGAAAGTCGACGCGTTGGAGACATCTGCATGAGTCAGGAAAACACCACTGAGTGGCCCCCGTTTACACCATCAACCGCTCCGGGTGGCTCTATCAGCGGAGAGAGCCGGCTTGTATGTCAGCCAACGGAGTGGGTCGACATTCTTTATCTGGTCGGCACCGGCCGCTTCTGGTTGCTGACCGAAGACGCCGCTGAGCTACTGCATGAGGCCGCTCATGAACTTCATCAGTGGGCCAGTATTGAGGATCCGGATCAGCGCAACGCCACGCTGTCCGAGCACGCCGGGATCATGGAGTGTTTTCTGCCCGCGTCGCCGGTCAGCTTTCTCAGTGAGGCAGACCGTGAGAGGTATCAGCGACTCAGCCGGCAGTTGGAAGACGTGCCGGCCCGCTCTCGGGACCCGGAGACCTCAATGAGGCAGCGTATGACCGGCGGCTACGAAATGGCGGCCATCATTCAAGAGCAACAACGGCTCTATCAGGAAGGGAAACGCATCGCCCGAAGTGCTGGTTATGAAATTGCCGGCGACAGGTTTTATGGGCCCTGGGAAGAGGAGATCCAGCAAGCACTGGAGCGTTATCGTCTGGCGAGACGTGACGCCGTTCGGCGTTCACGGGTCATGCCGCCCAGTGCGGATGAAGACGATATGGCGCCGCTGCGTACCTTGCAGGAAGCCTTGACCGAGTATCAAGACTTCATTCAGCGCTGCGAAACGCAAACGCCGAATGCTGCCAACGCCGAGTGCCAGTTGGCCGACATGTTCACCATGGAAGAGCTGCGTAGCGGCACCCTGTACGGTAACTATCTGGAAAGCATTCTCGACCTCGCCGCGTTGGGGTTTGCCACACCGGAATACGCTTTGGCCGCTCCCTCTCCAGCCGCTCCCGCGGTGAGGGACGGTATCAGTGACTTCGACCGCTACAACGACGTGCTGCGTGAACAAGCCGAACTGCTCGCCGAGGTGGAAACCAAGCTGCGCGAGTGGCAGGCCAGCACCGGCGGCCATACCGCTTTGCCTCTGTTCCTGTTCAGCGACGAGCGCGACCGCTACCAGAGCATGAGCGACGAACTCGATGACTTGCACGAGCGGGCCAAGCGTGCAACGGAAGCCATGCGTCCGCATCGCGTCCTGTTCTGGCAGGCCGACCTGGCGGACGAGCGCAACGCGTTCGGCTATGAGAAACGCCAACTGGACGTGCTGGTACGTAACGACTGGCCGCTGCGTGAATACTGCGCGGCGGGCGGCGAGCGCTCCCTGAGCCATGTCAGCCTGCACGTGCTGATGGACCGTATGGCCACCGCCGAACGCAACGCCGTGGCCCCGCTGTTGGTGATCGATGGAGTCCTGCCGGAAGCGTTATGGGAGGCGCCGGAACAAGCGCTCAGCCATTGGCTTTCGCTCAAAGGGTGCCAACCCATCGACTGGCGTGGCGAGTGGCACGACGACGCCCTGGGACTGTTTCAGCCTGAGCGATTCTTCGCCGACCTGGACGCTAAGGGCTACGAAATCGCCAGCCTGGCGGATGAGGCAACCCGCTCTGGCTGGGGCGAGACGCTGGAGCGAATTCTGTTCACCGGGCCGTCCAAAGACACCCTGCGGCTGTTTGACGCCAGCGCCCAAGCGCAAATGTTGCGGTTGGTGGGCATGACCCAAGGGGAGTTGAAAGATGAAATTCCCGTGTCGTTCGCTGGTCCGGTACGGCTGGCCGAACCGCTCGAAGGCGAGCTGGAAACCCATCAGTTTGACGTCAACGCCGACGCCAGCGATGGGCCGTTACGACAGGAGTGGGAGCTGGAGGGGGTCTACCATCTGGCACGTGGCGAGGTGAGCCTGGGGGTGCTGGAACTCCCCAAGGCCGATGAGGCTCCACACGTCTCGGTGAGATTAGCGGCTCGCGACAACGAGGAACGCAGCCTGGGCCGTTATGCCTTGCGCCTGGAAACGGTGGCCAAGGGGTTTGCCGGTGCCAGCCTGGCGCTCACTGGCAAGATTGGCCTGTCGATCGACCGTGAACTGAATGTCGACACTGGCGATCACGTATCGCGGCTGGGAGTCGGTGCCAACCTCGAGGCCTTCGCCGGAGTGCGCGGCGGCTTGGAGAGTCGCTGCGAGCTGCGCTGGGAGCCGCCAGAGGACATCGCGATGCGCGCACCGATGCACCAGGCCATGGACGACTTCACCCGGCGTAACCAGGTGAGGCAACTGCAGGAGTGGCGCAGCCTGGGCATGGTCAAGGGCAGCCGCGAAGTCGGCAAGGGCAAAGGCTTTGAATTCGACTACCAGCTTGGCATCCACAACGGCAAGTTCGTGCTGCGTGCCAAGGCGGGGCTGTTCTTCGGCCCCGGTGCGAGTGGTAGCCTGAGCATGGAGCTCGATAACCGCCATCTGGACCTGTGGCTCACCATGCTGCATCGTGACCTGGCAGCCAACGACTACGAACACCTGGACTGGCTGGACGAAGAAGCCTTCGAGGAATTCAGCAACCTGGGCTATGTCCTGACCCTGACGCTGTTGAACACCGGGCTGCTGCTGGCGAGGGGGCGCGAGTGGTTCCGGAGCCTGCGCAACGAGCTCAGTCGCTCGGAGCGGGCCGGGCCGATTGCCCTTGCCCTGTCGCGCCCGCTAAGTCGCAAACAGGAGAATCAGCGTATCCGATGGGTCCAACAACTGACGCCAGAAGCCTTGGGATCGCTGCTATTCTTGCTGATCAGCACACCACAGTCCTTTTCGGTGGACGCGACTGCCGATCGCCAGACCATGGTCAGCTTAAGTGGGGATGGTGGGGATGGTGGGGATGGTGGGGATGGTGGGGATGAAAGCCCGACCTTCAGTGCAGCCAGAGCGCTGGATTACCAGCAGATCGCCATCGCCAACTGTCTGGAATGGATCGTGGATGGCATGAGGCGTAATGTGTACGGCCGCAGGCCCGAAAGCGGGGCCCACCCCGCCCAGCTATTGTTCACCAAGGCCGTGGCTCGCATGACCGTCAATGGACGGCGGACGACAAATTTTGCGGACTTGGACTTCCAGAATAATAAGTATAAATTGGATAACTTTATGAAAACAGCCAGCGGTTCTGTGGGACTCATGACAAGGCAGGCCGGGCGAGCCCGTGAAAGCTATGAGCAAGCATCAGCACAGTTAAGCACTCACCTGCGCGCATGAAATTTTCGATAGGTAGCGATCATGTCAAAGATTAGGATCCTATTGGGGGTAGCCCTGTTACTCTTGCCACAAGCAGGATGGGCCCTCTTGGACGAAAGTGAGCAAGCCGCTAAAGAAGAGGGGATGATTGATTATAACCTTGGCTATCTTCTTGACGCTATTCCCAACCTTGAGATTGCAGCCGAAGCAGGTGATGTCGAGGCCATGTATTACCTTGGCGAATCGCATCGCATAGCTCATATGGGCATGACGCGTGAGGCGTTGGACTGGTACCACATGGCTGCTCAACAAGGCGATCCCTATGCCATGCTGCGTCTCGAATCAGGCAATGTATGTACGCTCGCAGAAATTTGCCCCGACGATGGTGATAATTGGGCGGAGGCTGCGCTGGAAATTACGCTGCCAAAGGCTGAAGAAGGTGACCTTTACGCCATGGGAGCGTTGTTTAATATTTATGGTGCTCTTGGGGAGCATCAGCAAGCCATTGAGTGGCTCGAAAAATCAGCTGAAGCGGGCAGTCCTTACTCACAGCATTGGATGGGCACTCTTATTTATGAAGACCACAATTTCACTCCTGATGAGGATGAGCGCCAACAGCTAGCGGAAGAATGGTTTCGACAAGCAGCGGTGCAAGGCTATGTGCCGGCAATGCTTGGCTTGAACTCAGTGCTATCAGCTCAGGAAAGGTTTGAAGAAGCCTGGGAGTGGGGGGAAAAAGCCGCAGAGGAAGGATCCACTACTGCCTTGCTTGGCATAGCGGACTGTTATATTAATCCACGCGTGAGTGTTGACTGCATCGTTGCCTCAGATCCTATCAAAGGGTGGGCAGTGTTAGAAGCCATGCAAGAGGTCCTGAACGACCAATATTCTCGCCGAGTCATGAGGCTTCGGCATGACCTTTTGACGGATGAGCAGAGAGAGGAAGCGCGAGAGGCCGCCCAACCCTTGGTCGAAAAATGGTCCTCTAATGACCCGGCATTATCAGACTTTCCAGAGAGGTACGGTTTCTGATGCTGTCACGGGTCGGAACCGGTGTGCTGCTGGCACTACTGATGCTCCCAACGGCCGGCTGGGCTCTGCTTAGCGAAGGTGAGCAGACCGCCAAAGACGAGGGGATGGCCGACTATAACCTTGGTTATCTTCTTGATGCCATTCCCAAGCTTGAGATTTCAGCCGAAGCAGGTGATGTCGAGGCCATGTACTACTTAGGTGAGTCGCATCGTATCGCTCACATGGGTATGACGCGTGAGGCGTTGGACTGGTACCACATGGCTGCTCAACAAGGCGATCCTTATGCCATGCTACGTCTCGAATCGGGCAATGTATGTACGCTCGCAGAAATTTGTCCCGACGGTGGTGATAACTGGGCGGAGGCTGCGCTGGTCATCACCCTCCCCCAAGCTGAAGACGGCGATGCTGAAGCGATGGGCACGCTGTTTCATGTGTATGCCGCACTGGGTGAACGAACAGAAGCGATAGATTGGCTTAGAAAAGCTTCAGAACATGGTGATCCAATATCACAGAATTTGCTAGGAGGATTAATTCGTGATGATGAGGCCTATATAGCCGATGAGGCAGAGCGCCTAGAAGTTGCAGAAGGTTGGGTGAGGCAGGCTGCTGAGCAAGATTTTATTCCGGCAATGGCAACCTTAAGCGGAATTCTAAGGTGCAGAAACAAGCTTGAAGAATCATGGAAATGGATGGTAAAGGCATCAGAAAAAGGCTATTTGGTAGTCGACTGGGAGTGGGTTGGTGCTATTTAGAACCTGACAAGGATGAGCGCTGCCAAGTTCAGCAAGATGTAGTCAAAGGCTGGGCCATCCTGACCGCCATGGAAGAAGAGGCTGGGACGCGAGCCGCAAGAAATATTATGAATAGAAATCGTGACCTCATCACGGAAGAGCAGCGCAAAGAGGCTGAAGCCTTAGCACAAGAGTGGCTGGATAAGGGGCCGCCTCTTTCTGAGTTTCCACCCAGATACGGCTTCTGATGATGTCACGTGTCGGAACAGGTGTGCTCCTGGCACTACTGATGCTCCCGACGACCGGCTGGGCTTTGCTTAGCGAAGGTGAGCAAGGCGCGAAAGATGAAGGCATGCGGCTATGGGGCATTCATCAATGGATTAAAATGCAGCCCTACCTGGAGCAAGCCGCTGAACATGGTGACGTTGAGTCCATGTACTACCTGGGCGAAGCGAACCGCCTGTTAAGTCGTGGGCTTTCGCTAGCCGCCTTGGAGTGGTACCACCGGGCCGCTCAAGCAGGTGAGCCCTATGCCATGCTGCGCCTCTATGATGGCAGTGCCTGCGAGCTAGGTGACGTTTGCCCCGAAGATGGCAACGATTGGCGTGAAGCGGCTCTCGTCGCCACGTTGCCCAAGGCTGAGGCGGGAGATGCCGATGCCATGGGTGCGCTCTACGATATCTATACCTACCTTGACCAGCACGATGAGGCTATGGATTGGCTTCTGCGCTCGGCTGAGGCCGGTAATCTGGACTCCATGAACTGGCTCGGCCATTTAGCGCGTGACGATGAGGAGAGCTACGCCACGGAGACCGAACGTCTGGAAGCAGCAGCGGAATGGCATCGCAGGGCCGCCAAAGCCGGTTATGCCCCGGCTATGAATGATCTTTCATCTGTATTGAACAACCTTGGGCGTCTTGAAGAAGCCTGGGAATGGATGGTGCAAGCCTCTGAGGCCGGTCATATTAACGGCAGACGCTGGCAAGCAGCTTGTTATATCGTCCCTGATGCTGAAGAGCGCGAGATTTGTCAAACAGAGAAAGATCCCGCTAAAGGCTGGGCTATTCTTCTCGCTATTAGTGAAGAGGTACCCGGCACTACTTCTGAACGAGCCCTACGTATTTACGGAGACAACGTCACTCCTGAACAACGTACCGAAGGCGAGCGAATGATGGAAGAATGGCTCAACCGCGAGCCACCGCTCTCCCATTTTCCAGACAAATTTGGCTTCTGATGCCGATAAGCGGACTCAAAATCGCGGCGGCACTGGCAGCTGTGGTGCTACCGCTTCTAGCAATACCCACTGCCTTGGCGCTCGATGAGCAAGCTCAAGCCGCAAAGGATGAATGGATGCGGCTTTTCCGAGTGGATCGAGATGCAGCCTTACTTGGAATAAACCCCGTGCATAGAAGGCCGAATCTCGCTCGATGTATTCGGCGATGAGTTCCAGATCCTCGAGCGCTTCTGGAGACCAGGCTAGCGCTCGAGCCACTTTGCCAGCTTCCTCTCGACCTGTTGTTGGCTCAGAGCCCCCTCGGTCTCAGCACGCTGACTGCCTCGCTGTACCTTTTCTACGACGTAGAGATGGTACTGGATATCTTCCATCGTACAGTCTTCAGGGAGAGACTCGAGCCGTTGCCTTACATCATCCTTTGCCGTATTCATGGCTTCACCCGCCCCCAGGCGGCCTCACCCCACACCCCTTGAGGATCACCTGGGTCAGGAAGCGGGTGATCCGCTCCACGTCGGCATCCGAGATCTCGTCCTGACCCATGATGCCCAGCACCTGGGCCTCGAAGTCGGCGTAGTGCTGGGTGGCCGACCAGATCAGGAAGATCAGCCACACCGGGTCGACCGGATCCATCAGGCCGCGCTCGGCCCACTGTTCGAAGATTCTCGCCCGGGTACGCACCCACTCGCGCAGCTCGCCGCGCAGATAGCCCTGCAGGAAAGGCGCACCGCCGAGTATCTCCGCGGCGAACAGACGCGAGCCTTCCGGGTGCTGGCGGGAGAGCTGCATCTTGCTACGGATGAAGGCCTCCAGCACTTCGGCCGGGTCGTCCTCCACGCTGATGTCGTCGAGCAAGGCATTCCAGCGCGCCATCATACGCTCCAGCAGCCGCACGTAGAGGCCACGCTTGTTGCCCATGTAATAGAGCACGTTGGACTTGGGCAGCCCCGCCTCCTCGGCGATGGCCTGAACGCTGGCGCCGCGATAGCCGAAGCGGGCGAACACCCGCTCGGCGGCTTCGAGTATCTCGCGCTCGTTGCGCTCGCGTGTGGCGCCATTGCTTTCGCCACCCGGCCGTACAGGCTGCAAGGTCTCGGTTTCGGTCACGTCGGTCATCGACAGGCCCCTGCCCTGTGAATGTGGTGGGATGCCAAGAGAGTGCCCCACCGCGGCTGTTCCTGCAAATGAGACCATCGGCGCCACTGGCTCTTGCAAAGTGCGACATTCTGGCCCATGCTGAGTACATCCTGACCATTTGGTCAACTATCACTGATCAACAACCATCGAAAACGGACGAACCGACACTGGCAGCGTGCGTCACGCCATAACGACCGTGTCACAGCTTTTACCAACAACCACAATGTCAAAGAGACATAGCCAACAAGAGACAAGGCGATGATCGACTTCATGCTCAACGGGAGGCCGTGCAGAAGCGAAGCCACCCCGGAAACCAGCGTACTGGAGCTGCTGCGCGATACGCTCGGCGCTACCGGCACCAAGGAGGGCTGCGCCTCGGGCGACTGCGGCGCCTGCACGGTGGCCATCGGCGAACCCGGCCCCAATGGCGAACTGCGCTATCACAGCGCCAACGCCTGCATCACCCCCGCGCATCAGCTCAACGGCCGTTACCTGGTCACCGTCGAGGGCCTCGCCCAGGGCGAAAAGCTGCATCCCGCCCAGGCCGCCATGGTCGCGTGCCACGGCAGCCAGTGCGGCTTCTGCACGCCGGGCATCGTGATGTCGCTGTTCACCCTGCACGAGCAGCAGCGCCATACCCCCGCTCCCCTCACGCCGCAGCGCCTGGAAGCCGCGCTGGGTGGCAACCTGTGCCGCTGCACCGGTTATCGCCCGATCCGCGATGCCGCTCTGAGCATGAACCAGCATCCCGAGAATCGCCCGCTGTGGCTCGACGCCGCCGCAGAGACCCAGACAGCAGAGCCCAAGGCCGAATCGCATGCCTCCGATGCCGACGCCGCCTTTATGCAGCCCACCACGCTTGCGACACTCACCGAGTGCCTGAAGCGGCACCCCAAGGCGCGGCTGGTTGCCGGCGCCACCGACCTGTGGCTCGAATCGAACCAGCGCCTGGCACGCTTCGAGCACGTCATCGACGTGACCCGGGTCGCCGAGCTCAACGACATCGACGAGGCCACGCTGGAAGATGGCCGCAACGGCTGGTGGATCGGCGCCGCCGTCACCTACTCGCGCCTCGAACCGCTGCTGGAAGCGCACTACGATGCCTTCGCCCACCTGCTGCACCGCCTCGGCTCCCAGCAGGTGCGCAACCGCGGCACCCTGGGCGGCAACGTCGCCAACGCCTCGCCCATCGGCGACACCCCGCCGGTGCTGCTGGCGCTGGGCTCGCGTCTGCGGTTGGTCGGCCCCGAGGGTGAACGTGAGCTGCCGCTGGACGACTTCTTCCTTGACTACAAGCGCACCGCGCTGCGCGAGGGCGAGGCCATTCGCGCGATCTTCCTGCCGCGCCCCGAGGCGGGCCAAACTCTCAAGGTGTGGAAGCTGTCCAAACGTCGTGAGGACGACATCTCGGCGGTGCTGGGCGCCTTCGCCTACCGCCTGGAGAACGGCGTGATGCGCGACGTGAGACTGGCCTTCGGCGGCATGGCAGCGATCCCCAAGCGGGCCGCCAATGCGGAAGCGGCCCTGGAAGGCAAGGCGCCGGACCTGGCGGTCTTCCAGGCGGCCCGCGAGGCCCTGTCGAAGGATTTCCAGCCCATGAGCGACGTGCGTGGCAGCGCTCACTACCGCCGGCTCTCCGCCGCCAACCTGCTCGAGCGCCTGCGCCTTTCGATCGCCCAGGCCGACACCGACAGCCCCCGGGAGGTGATGCTCCATGCGTACGCTCACTAAGCTTTCTAAGGCGCCCGAAACCGCGCCCGAGTCCAAGGCGCCCGAAACCGCGCCTGAGCTTGAAAAAGACGCCACTGCCGACGTGAGCGCGGACTCCGCCGCTGCCCGCGAGGAACTCAAAGGCGAGATCAAGGGCGCCAGCCCGCTGGCGCGGGATACCGTCACGCCAGGTACTCATCCCAACTCGCGCTTCCATGAGAGCGCGATCAAGCACGTCACCGGCCGCGCCTCCTATATCGACGATCTCAAGGCCCCGGCCGATGCGCTGCACGTGGCGCTGGCGCTCTCGCCCGTGGCCCATGGCCGCCTGACCCGGCTCGATCTGGACAAGGTGCGCAGCATGCCTGGCGTGGTCGACGTGGTCGGCTTCCACGACGTGCCGGGACACACCGATATCGGCCCCGTGTTCCCGGGCGACCCGATCTTCGTCGAGGATGAGATCAGCTACGTCGGTCAGGTGCTGTTCGCCGTGGCCGCCGAGAGCCATCGCGCCGCCCGCGAGGCGGTGAACACGGCGCTGGCCCAGGGCATCGCCGAGATCGACGAGCAGCCGGCCTGCCTCGATCCGGTGGCCGCCGCCGAGCGCGGCGAGTTCGTGCGCCCCACCCACGTGCAGCAGAGCGGCGATTGGGAGCAGGCTCTGGCCAGCGCCGCCCACGTGGTCGAGGCGGAGCAGTTCGTCGGCGGTCAGGAGCACTTCTATCTTGAGGGTCAGGCCTGCCTGGTGCAGCCCACCGAAGACGAAGGCGTGATCGTGCACACCTCCAACCAGCACCCCAGCGAGACCCAGAAGCTGGTGGCCGAGGTGCTCGGCATTCCGTTCCACGCCGTGACCGTGGAAGTGCGCCGCATGGGCGGCGGCTTCGGCGGCAAGGAGACCCAGGCCTCGCCCTGGGCCTGCATCGCCGCGCTGGTCGCCCGGCGCACCGGCCGTACCACCCGCGTGCGCCTGCCCCGTGCCGACGACATGCGCGTTACCGGCAAGCGCCACCCGTTCCACAACCGCTACCGCCTCGGCGTGGATGAGCAGGGCGTGATCCAGGGCGGCGAGATCACCGTGATCGGCGACTGCGGCTACTCCCCCGATCTCTCGGACGCCATCGTCGACCGCGCCATGTTCCACAGCGACAACGCCTACTCCCTGGGCGAAGCTCGCGTAACCGGCCACCGCGCACGCACCCATACCGCCTCCAACACCGCCTTCCGCGGCTTCGGAGGCCCCCAGGGCATGATGGTGATTGAAGCGGCGATGGACGACATCGCCCGGCGCATCGGCGAAGACCCGTTAACGGTGCGCAAGCGCAACTTCTACCGCCCCGGCCGGCAGACCACCCACTACGGTCAGCAGGTGGATCAGATCAAACTGCTGCGCGAACTGGTCGAACAGCTGGAAACCACCAGCGAGTACTGGGCGCGGCGCCGTGCCATCACCGAGTTCAACGCCGAGAGCCCGATCATCAAGCGCGGCCTGGCGCTCACGCCGGTGAAGTTCGGCATCTCCTTCACCGCCAAGCACCTCAACCAGGCTGGTGCCCTGCTGCACGTCTATACCGACGGCAGCGTGATGATCAATCACGGCGGCACCGAGATGGGCCAGGGCCTGCACACCAAGATCTGCCAAGTGGTGGCCCGAGAGCTGGGGCTCGACGTCGACGAGGTGCGCATCACCGCCACCCGTACCGACAAGGTGCCCAACACCTCGCCCACCGCGGCCTCGAGCGGCGCCGACCTCAACGGCCAGGCCGCCCGCGACGCCTGCGTGAAGCTCAAGCAGCGCCTGTTCGACTTCGCCCACGAACATCTCTACAAGGATCAGGGCCTCGACCGCGAAGAGATGCGCATGGAAGCCGGCCACCTGGTGGCGGGCCACGGCGAGAGCGAGCGGCGCATTCCCTGGGGCGAGCTGGTCCAGACCGCTTACCTCAACCGCATCTCGCTCTCCGAGAAGGGCTTCTACGCCACGCCGCTGATCCACTACGACCGCAACGTCGGCCAGGGCCGCCCCTTCTACTACTACGCCTTCGGTGCCGCCGTAGCCGAGGTCAGCGTCGACACCCTGAGCGGCGAGTACCAGGTCGAGCGGGTCGACATCCTGCACGACGTGGGCGACTCGCTTAACCCGGCCATCGACATCGGCCAGGTGGAAGGCGGCTTTATTCAGGGCATGGGCTGGATGACCAGCGAAGAGCTGAAGTGGAACGAGGCCGGCCGGCTGATCTCCGATGGCCCCGCCACCTACAAGATCCCGACCTATGGCGATCTGCCGCCGGTGTTCAACGTCAAGCTGATGGAGGGCCACCCCAACTCCATGGCCAGCATCTACCGCTCCAAGGCGGTGGGCGAACCGCCCTTCATGCTCGGCATGGCGGTGTGGTCGGCGCTGCGCGACGCCCTGGCCAGCCTGGCCGACTACGCCGAAGCGCCGCGGCTCGACACCCCGGCCACGCCGGAACGGGTGCTGCTGGCCGCCGAGGAGCTGCGTAGCCGCTACGACAGCGCGCAGCTGGAACGAGGCGCGCCGTAATGAACGCGCCACGGCCCACTCCCTGGCACGAAGCGCTGCACCGGCTGCAGCGCGAGGGGCTGCCCCACGCGCTGGCCACGGTAGTGACCAGCGCCGGCTCCACGCCCCGCGAGCCCGGCGCACGCATGGTGATCAGCGAGAGCGAAGTGTTCGACACCCTGGGCGGCGGCACCTTCGAGTTTCAGGTGATCGACGCCGCCCGCGAGAAGCTGACGCGTGGCGAAGCCGGCATGAGCCTCGAAGCCTTCGCCCTGGGCGGGCGCAGCGGCCAGTGCTGCGGCGGCTTCGTCAACGTGCTGCTGGAAGTATTCCCCGGCAGTGCGGCTACGCTTGCCATCTTCGGTGCCGGCCACGTCGGCAACGAGCTGGTGCGCCTGGCCGCCCCGCTGCCCTGGCGTGTGCTGTGGCACGACAGCCGCGAAAGCGTCTTCCCCGCCTGGGCCAAGGATCAGTCGCGCCTGGCCTGCCGTCATGCCCCGGACCCGCAGGCCGCCGTGGCGGCACTGCCGGCGGGCAGCCACGCGCTGGTGCTGACCCACGATCACGCCGAGGATCGCGCCCTGGTCGACGCCCTGCTCCAGCGGGACGACATCGCCTCCATCGGCCTGATCGGCTCCAAGAGCAAGTGGGCCAGCTTCCGTTCGCGGCTCACCGATGCCGGCCACGACGACGCGGCCCTGGCCCGGGTGCGCTGCCCCATCGGCATGACCAGGGACGCCAATGGCGAACCGACCCGAGGCGGCGACAAGACGCCCTACGCCATCGCCATCGCCGCCCTGGCCGAACTGCTGCCGATGGTGGGCAATGCCGAACGCGCCGATCAACGCGGCCTGGCGCCGGTCGAACTACGCGCTCTGTTTAACTGATCAATACCAAAGGCAATTCCACCGAACGCATCTGAGGAGCGCCGGGGGCAGGCCAAAGAGGAGGTCCTTCGCCATGGATGGCGAAGGTAGCGTCCAGGGAAGGATTCACAGCGCCTCCTCGCAGGCCTGCCGCCGGATCAGCTCCGACTACCGCAGACACGGATGAGCTCCTGACATCATGACGAACAACGAATCCCGCGTAATACGCGCCGAACTGCTGAGCTTCGATGCCGATCCCGGCGAAGGCGACAGCCCCGCCGCAGGCAGCGTGCGTCACTACGCCGACGGCGCGCTGTGGCTGGAGAACGGCCGCATCAAGGCCATCGACGACTACGCAACGCTGGCGCCACGCCTGCCCGAAGGCATCGAGACGGTGGATCACCGCGGCAAGCTGGTGATGCCCGGCTTCATCGACAGCCACGTGCACTACGTGCAGTTGGAGATCATGGCCTCTTACGGGCGACAGCTGCTGGACTGGCTGAACGAGTACACCTTCCCCGAAGAGTGCGGCTTCGCCCAGCGCGAGCGGGCCGAGGTGATCTCCAATGCCTTCCTCGACGAGATGCTGCGGGTCGGCACCACCACCGCCCAGGTGTTCTGCTCCAGCCACCCCACCTCGGTGGAAGCCTTCTTCTCGGCCTGCCGCGAGCGCGACCTGCGCATGCTGGCCGGCAAGGTGCTGATGGACCGCAACGCCCCCGAGGCGCTGTGCGACGACACCTACGGCGGCATTCGCGACACCGAACGGCTGATCGGCGAGTGGCACGGCAGAGGGCGCCTGGGCTACAGCCTGACTCCGCGCTTCGCCCCGACCTCCACCCGCCAGCAGCTCGACGCCACCGGCGGCCTGCTGCGCAACGACCCGAGCCTGTGGCTGCAGACCCACCTCTCCGAGAACCCCGGCGAACTCGACTGGGTGGCCGAACTGTTCCCCGAGAGCCGCGACTACCTCGAAGTCTACGAGCAGTCCGGCCTGGTCGGCCCACGCAGCACCTTCGCCCACGGCATTCACCTCGACCAGGAAATGCGTTGCAGGCTGGCCGAGCGCGGCGCCAACATCGCCTTCTGCCCCAGCTCCAACATGTTCCTCGGCAGCGGCCTGTTCGACCGCCTGGCGGCACGCGAGGTCGGCCTCAACATCACCTACGCTAGCGACATCGGCGGCGGCACCGACCTCTCCGGCCTCGCCACGCTCAAGGCCGGCTATCAGGTTGGCCAACTGCGCGGCCAGCCGCTCACCGCCTGGCAAAGCCTCTACGGCCTCACCCTGGGCAACGCCAAGGCGCTCTCGCTGGACGACAAGATCGGCCGCCTCGCCCCCGGCATGGAAGCCGACTTCGTCGTCATCGACCCCGACGGCTCACCGCTGCTTGGGCGTCGTCACGCCCGCTGCAAGACCCTCGGCGAGCGACTGTTCGCGCTGATGATGCTGGGCGACGACCGCAGCATACTGGAAACCTGGGCCAGCGGACGCTGCCAGCACCAGCGCGACCAGGCCTAGACCAAGCCTGAAACGAAAATGGCGAGTGGTTCTCAGAATTCATGAGGACCACTCGCCACGATTTGAAATTCAGTGTGAAATCCAGTTTTGAAACCTAATGCTTCGAAGGCTCACCCCTCCCGCCGTACCTCATCTCTATCCGGATCGAAGATCCAGCGCTCGCCACCCACCCGGAAAAGCAGCTCTCCGTTCCTCCACGCCAGCGCCTCGTAGACGCGCTCCTCAGGTGCCAGCTCGTCATGCTCGGGGCTGCGCACCGGTATGGCACTCTCCTCCACCGTTTCTCCCAGCCGCTCTGCATCGACCACTGTCAGCGTGCGACCGCCCGCAGGGCCCTCCTGCACGAAGACCACCCTCCGCGCATCATCGCTCCACGGCCCGATGGTGATATTGCCGCCATACTGGAACGCAGCCGGTTTTGGCTCCCGCGCTTCCACTCGGACAAGCCAGCCGGCGCTGTGCGCTGCCCCCGAAGTGACCACGGCGAGCCAGGCACCGTCCGGCGAAACCGAGGCTTCCTGAAAGCGCTCCGCAGCACCAAACTCAGCCTGTTGATCCACGCGAGTCGTGCCCGGCACATCTTCCATGCTGAGCAGCACGGATCCATCCGCCGCACGGATCTCCTCGTCGCCTACCTCAAGCGGCGCAAGCGCCGCTTCGGGTTGAGAGGTAGCGGCTGTTTCGGTCGTCGGCGGCGGCTCGCCATTCCCCGGCGACGGACAGCCGCTGAGCATGAGAGCAGCGGTTACGATTGAGGGAACGAGCGATAGCCTGCGTGGTGCCATGAAGCCTCCTGATGCTGCGTTGAATGCTTCATCTGCACGGCAGTGTAGGCGGCAGGGAACACCTGTAAACCTTTGCGCCGGTTTTCAGCCGCTTGCTAAGCGCTGGCCTTATCTATGTAGATAGTCATGAAGACACTGTTCGGATCTTCCAGGTAGTCTCCGAATGGAGCACATGGAGCAAAGCCAAATGAAGCGTATAGCGCCCTTGCTGGCTGGAAATACTCCATCGACCCGGTCTCTAGACTAAGCCGGCTATAACCGCTTGATTTTGCCACATGCATTATGTGCGCAAGAAGGCGTGACGCAACACCCCGACGCAAGTAGGGCTTTGCGGTCCTCATGGACTTTATCTCGGCGTGAGTCTGTGAAAGGCGCTTGAGTGCTCCAATACCGGCGAGCTCCGCCCCGTCCCACATCGCCCAAAGAGTAACGTCCGGGCCACGTAGCCCATCGAGGTCGAGTGCGTGACGGCTCTCAGGAGGAGCCGTCGGCGCCATCGACTCAAGATGCTCTCGTATTAGCTCGATAACTTCTTGACTTCGCACGTCATCAACACGGATGTCCAAGGTTGCTTCCTCGCTGGGATGGACGCTGAGCGCTGCTAGAATGCGCGGCTTTGTGGGGAAGGCTTAGCCATAAGGAAATAACTGTTGCCGTGCCCGGAACCGCAGGCCGCGGTGGCTGTGCTGCCGGCGAGCAGCCATGCCCTGCTCACGATCACGCCGTGGTTCGCGCCCTGATCGACGCCCTGATCAAGAGTGTCTATCGCGGTCATCACACGCTTGTATGGCTGAATCGATGCCGGCCTCCGCGAGAGGATAATCATCGCAGAACATCCCATCGTACTTCTTGGCCGCTTTCCCATCAGCGATGCACCATGGACAGATAGAGTCGATCTCATCAGCAGCGTAGAAGGAGGCCTTATAGACGTAGCCCCTGGCCTTGCCACAGCACTCGCACACTTGATCACTAGCCGCGATAGCACCGGTGCCGATAGGATCTGGGTGATACTTAAATGAGGGGATTGCTTCGATGGTCATTGCATGCCTTCGTGCCGCTAACGCCTGAATTAGGCCGCGTCACGGGAACCGCTCCACGAACTGACCTACTGAGTCAATCAAATCATTGTCGTCTGGGAAAGAGCGCAGGATTGAATCAAGGGCGACAGCCATGAGGTCGAACTCTTGAGATGCCTCTGGCTCTGCGGAAAAGAAGCGCGTGTGAACCATGCAGGAGCTATGGTGATTTCTGGTGTATGGGAGGAGGTAGGAAGGGTGGCGTATCCTGTTGATTGATCACGACCAAGATCTCAATCAACATGAGTGGATACGCCATGACCGATTCTACCCT
>NZ_JABFTW010000040.1:0-19011 GCF_021404355.1 Halomonas sp. MCCC 1A11062 | reverse complement strand
CGGAGGGTAGAATCGGTCATGGCGTATCCACTCATGTTGATTGAGATCTTGGTCGTGATCAATCAACAGGATACGCCACCCTTCCTACCTCCTCCCATACACCAGAAATCACCATAGCTCATGACTGGACGGACGCCGCCATCATTCTCGCCATTCTGCTGGGCAGTGCGTTGCTCGGCTTCTCACAGGAATACCGCGCTTCGGCCGCGCTTGCGGCATTGCAGCGCCGGCTGGCGCTGACCGTGCCGGTACTTCGCGATGGGCAGCTCGTCACCCTACCCGCGGATGGGGTGGTGCCCGGTGATGTGATCCACCTCTCCGCAGGCAATCTGATTCCTGCCGACGGTGTCATTCTCGAGGCCCGCGACTTCCTGGTCACGGAAGCCAGCCTCACCGGTGAATCCTTCCCGGTGGAGAAGCGGCCGGGTATCGCCAGCCCCCAGGCGCCGCTGGGTCAGCGGACCAACTGTGCTTACTTGGGCAGCTCGGTGCGCAGTGGCACGGCCCGCATGCTGGTGGTCAGAACGGGGCGCGACACGGCCTTCGGGGCCATTGCCGAGCGACTCGCCGCGCGCGCCCCGGAGACGGAGTTCGCCCGTGGCGTGCGCCACTTCGGTTATCTGCTGGTGCGGGTGATGCTGGTCATGGTGGTGTTCGTGCTGGTGGTCAATCACCTGCTGGAGCGCCCGGCGATCGAGTCGCTGCTGTTTGCCGTGGCGCTGGCGGTAGGCATCACGCCGGAGCTGTTGCCGGCCATCGTCACGATAACGCTCTCGCGCGGTGCCCGGGCCATGTCGCGGCGCGGCGTAATCGTGCGCCACCTGGAGTCCATCGAGAACCTGGGCAGCATCGATGTCTTCTGTACCGACAAGACCGGCACCCTCACCGAGGGCGTGATCACCTTGAGCGACGCCGTCGACGGTAAGGGGCAGCCTTCTGCCGAAGTGCGCCGCCTCGCTCATCTCAACGCCGCGCTGGAAACCGGCATCGACAACCCGCTGGATGCCGCCATCCTCAGGGCCTGCGAGGGCGGCTCCTTCGCCATCGAAGCCCACCGCAAGATAGACGAGATCCCCTACGATTTCTCGCGTCGGCGCCTGACAGTGGTGGTGACCGAGCACGACGCGCCGGACCGGCACCTGATCGTCACCAAGGGGGCCTTCGTCCAGGTACTGGCGATCTGTACGAGCCTGTTCCGGGAAGGGGGCGTCAAGCCGCTGGATGAGATGGAGCGAGAACGCCTCGAGACCTGGTTTCAGGCGCAGGGCGAGCAGGGCTTTCGTGTATTGGCCCTGGCCACCCGCAGCATGCAAGCCAAGCCTCACTATACCCGTGAGGACGAAGCGGAGATGACCCTGCAGGGCTTCCTGCTGTTTCTCGATCCGCCCAAGGCTGGCGCCGCCGAAACACTGAAAAACCTGGCGGCGCTGGGGATTCAAGTCAAGGTGATCACCGGCGACAACCGCTTTGTCACCGCCCACCTGGCGGAGAGTCTCGAACTGCCACGCCAGGGCATGCTGACCGGCGAGGAATTGGCCGGCATGCGCGACGAGGCCCTATGGCAGCGCGCGCGGGAGGTGGATCTGTTCGTGGAGGTGGAGCCCCAGCAGAAGGAGCGCATCGTACGCGCCCTGCAGCACAGCGGACACGCCGTAGGCTACCTGGGTGATGGCATCAACGACGCGCCGGCCCTGCACGCCGCCGATGTAGGCATCTCGGTGGACGGGGCGGTGGACGTGGCCCGCGAGAGCGCCGACGTCATCCTGCTCGAATCCGACCTTGGCGTACTGCGCCAGGGGATCCTGGACGGGCGTCGTACCTTCGCCAATACGCTCAAGTACATCGGCATTACCACCAGCGCCAATTTCGGCAACATGGTGAGCATGGCGCTGGTTACGCCGCTGCTGCCGTTCCTGCCGCTGCTGGCGAAGCAGATCCTGCTCAACAACTTTCTCTCCGACCTGCCGGCCATGGCCATCTCCACCGACCGCGTGGACCGGGGCGACGTGGCCCGTCCGCGTCGCTGGGACGTGAACGAGCTGCGCCGTTTCATGCTGGTATTCGGGTTGATCAGCACGCTGTTCGATCTGCTCACCTTCGCCGTGCTGCTGTGGTGGTTCGATGCCGATGAGGCGACGTTTCATAGTGCCTGGTTCGTTGTCTCGCTACTGACGGAACTGGCCGTGCTGCTGGTGTTGCGTACCCGCCTGGCCGCCTGGCGCAGCGCTCCTTCGGGCCTGTTATTGGGGGCCACTGCCGTCGTGTTCCTGCTGGCGCTCTGCATCCCCTACCTGGGTCCGATCAGCGCACTGTTCGGTTTCGTGCCTCTGCAAGGGAGCCTGCTGGCGTTCATGCTCATGCTGCTCGGCGCTTACCTGGTATGCACCGAGCTGGCCAAGCGGCGTTTCTTTCGTTGAAGCACGCATTGCAGTGCCTGCGGCTTCAAGCGCGTGGCTCCCGCCGCCACAAGCCCAGGCGTACCAGCAGGGCGGCGAGCAGGCCGCCACCCAGCACCAGTAGCCAATCTTCCAGGTGCAGGGTATGCAGATGCAGCAGCGTGCCCAGCCCGGGCGTGTGAACGAGCAGGGCCGACAGGGCAGGGGCAACGACCACCATGAGCCATGCCGCGATGTTGCGCAGGCGGCTCAACGCTGCCGTGATACCGGCCCCGGCGAAGATCAGCGAGAGCAGCGCCACGGTCCTGGCATGGTCGACGGCGTAGTCGGCGCCGAGGCCATTCAGGTACGTGCTCGTGACCACCAGGGTCACTACTGCTCCCACTGCCAGGATGACCCACCACTCGCGCCGGTCGAAGAAGCGCGGCTGAGTTCCTTTCGTGGGGGGTGGCCCCATGGCATGAGCCGACGGCAGGTTCTGAAACACCAGCAGCGCGGTGGGGTGAATGATCAGTTCCAGCCATACGACGTGGATCGGCAGGTAGAGCAGGGGATAGCCCAGCATCGGGATCAAAGCGGCGGTGATCACCAGCGGAATGTGCACCATCAGCAGGTACTGGAAGCTCAACTGCAGATTGGTGAACAGGCGACGCCCTTCGGCGATGGCCCCGACGATGCTGCCGAAGTCGTCGTCAAGCAGCACGATGGCCGACACCTCACGCGCGCTGCGGGTACCGCGTTCCCCCATGGCGATGCCGATGTCGGCCGCCTGCAGAGCGGGTACGTCATTGACCCCATCGCCGGTCACCGCAACGACTTCGCCGCCGGCCTGTAGGGTGCGCACCAAGGCGAGCTTCTGTGCCGGCAGGGTTCGCGCGACGATGTCGATCTCGCTGGCGACGGGCTCGCCGCGAGCTATTCGTGCCGCGAGTTCGTCTCCCGTGATCAGCTGCGGATGCTCACCGCCAAGCCCCAGCTCACGCGCGATGGCGATAGCCGTACCGGGATGATCTCCGGTGACCATGATGACGCGGATGCCTGCTGCCCGGCAGGCCGCAATGGCCTCCGGGACCCCCTGGCGCACCGGGTCCTCGAAGGCCAGCAGCCCGGCGAAGCTCAGCCCCCGGTCAGGTTCGCCTCCTGTCCAGCTCTCCCTGGCGAGGGTGCGGTAGGCGCAGCCGATCACCTTGTGGCCGTCATTGCTGTAAGCTTCTACCGCCGCCAGCCAGTCGTGCCGTTCGGCCTCCGTCAGCTCGCAGAGACCCAGCACCACTTCCGGCGCACCCTTGACCGCCACCAGCAGGCCATCCGCCTGCTCGCTCACCATGGTCGCCTTGCGCCGATCCTCGGTGAAAGGAAAACGAGCCAGTATGTGCTGCTCCACCGGCGGTGGGCAGTTCGACAGCACTGCTTCGTCCAGCGGGTCGCCGCTGTCGGCCTGGGAAGCGGCCGCCGCCAGCGTTCGCAAGCGTTGCTCGCTGATAGTCGACATCGGGAGCAGGTGCGTCAGCCTCAGCCGTCCTTCGGTGAGAGTGCCCGTCTTGTCCGAGCAGATACAGCTCACGCGGCCGATGTTCTCTACCACCAGGCTGCGCCGCACCAGGGCGCGTCGCCGGGCGAGGCGGTAGACGCCCACGCCGAGAAAGAAGGTGAGCACCACGGGGAACTCTTCGGGCAGAGCGGCGATGGCCAGGGTCAGCGCACTGAGCAGGGCGTCCACGAGGCCGTGCCCCTGGTGATAGCGCAGCCACGCCAGCGCCAGGCAGAAGACGATGGCCGCAACGATCAGCACCTTGACCAAGTGTGCCACCGAGCGCTGCAACGGGGTCTGGGCGTGGGTGCCCGCAACCGCCGAGCGTACCACTTCGCCATAAAGGGTTTCGGCGCCCGTCAGGGCGACGCGCAGCCAAGCGTGCCCCGTCAGCTGACGGGTGCCGGCCAGACCCCAGTACACATCCTCGACCGTCGTCTCACGGGGGGTGGAAAACACCCCCCGCTCCACCACCTGCTTGCGTACCGGCCAGGCCTCACCCGTGAGCGTGGACTCATCCACTTGCAGCTCTTCACCCGCGACGATCAGGCCATCGGCCGGAAAGAATTCGCCGGAGCGCACCAGAACCAGGTCACCCGGCACTAGCGTCTCGGCTGGCACGTTCCGCTGTGAACCGTCGCGCAGCACCCTGGCCGTGGTCGCGAGCCGACCGCTGAGCCCCTCCACCGAGGCCTGGGTGCGCCGGTGCAGGTAGGCATCCATGCCGAACAGCGGCACGAGGGCCAGCAGCATGACCAGCGCCTCGGTGTAGCTGCCGATGAGCGTAAACAGAGCGCCCGTCGCCAGCAGGAACCACAGCATAGGGTCACGCAGTGTATCCGCCAGGGTCGTACGCCAGCCGCTGCGCACGCCTGGGATGATGGTATTGGGGCCGTAGCGATCGCTCCGCGCCTGAGCCTCGGCCGTACTCAGCCCTTGTCTTGGATCGACAAGCCCGGCTAGCCGCTGCATGGATACGCTGCGCCGCACTTCCTTTCTCCTTTCAGGAAGTCCCCTCTCAAGCTATATCCGATTCTCATGCTGCCATCCATGTCTCCTTCGTGCGAACACTCAGTCAACCTCCCGGGCAGATGATAGTCTTGCTCCAAAACGCAACGGCTTAGCAAGGAGAGAGGGCGAGACATGATCACCGGCATCAACCACCTGACCCTCGCAGTTCGCGATCTCGAACGCTCCTTCGACTTCTACACGCAGGTGGTAGCGCTCCAGCCGGTGGTGAAATGGGCTCGGGGCGCCTATCTTCAGGCTGGCGATGACTGGATCTGCCTGTCGCTCGACGACGAGACGCGCACCGGCCCGCTGCCCGAATATACCCACGTCGCCTTCGGCGTCGGCGCAGAGGCCTTCATCCGCTGTACCAAGGCCATTCGCGAGCAGGGCGTGACGATCTGGAAGGAGAACCGCAGCGAAGGCGACTCCATCTACTTTCTCGACCCGGACGGCCACAAGCTGGAGATTCACTCCGGTGATCTGCAAAGCCGACTGGCGGCACTGCGAGATAACCCCTATGAAGGGTTGGAGTGGTTCGTGCAGCGGACGCAGGGTGAATAAATGCTGAGTGTATGGTTGCCTCTTGCAGTGATAATTTTACTTGTGAATGATGGGTTTTTGGAGCTTACGCATCCTGAGGACATTGGATAGCGCATCCGCTGTCATCACTATCACCCCAGGCACCGATCCGGCTTGAAGGTTAAAGACCAGCCAGAACAAGCTGCCTATCAGAAACGCACCACGACGCGTGAGCCCATGTAGAAAGAATACCCCCACGCTACCTGTAACTACCGCTATGATAGGCAACAGATCCCAGCGACTCTGCAAGCTGATTCCGCCAGAGATCAAATATAAGGTGATGAACAAACCAGCTAGCCTTGCCCCGCGGTATCGAATACCGACAAGGTTCCTTAATGCTGTCAGCAGATTCAGCAGGGCAGCAGTGGGCTGGGCCAGCATCAAGAAGTGCAGACACCAGGCCAGACAGGACCCTGCCAGCAACATCAGCATGCGTGTGTCTTGACGGCACTGGAAAGCTAGCACACCAAGCAGCGCTGCCATGCCGCCAATGCATTGTGCCCAAAGCCATGCGTCACTCACGCGTCGTTAAACCGCGCAGGGATGGTGTTAGGTGCGAGAGGCAAGCCCTGGCAGCGCGCCCAGATGCGCTCATAGGCAGGGCGCAGGTTCTCGGTAAACTGCTCCGCCTCACCAATCGCCGGACGCAGGCGACCCATTGCCTGCTCGATGCGTCGGGCAATGTCGCGCTGGTCGAGTCGAGTCAGACGACCCTCTGATACCACCTGCACTCCCTCGACGAACACCGAGTCGATGCCGATGCCGCTCTCGCCAAAAACGAGCTGGCGCAGCGGGTCGTTGAGCGGAGTAAAAGCAGGTGCATCGAGCCGGTAGAGCACAAGGTCGGCTTTCTGCCCTGGAGTAATGCGGCCCAGGCGATCCTCAAGACCCAAGGCCCTGGCGCCGCCCTGGGTAGCAGCCTTCAATGCCTCTTCGGCGCCGATCCAGCGTTGATAATCCTCGCCGCGAAGCTTGTGGATCAGGGCCGTGTTGGCCACGACCCGAAGCATGTCGGTAGATTCCAGTGATCCGCAGCCGTCGGTGCCAAGGCTCACGTTGACGCCTGCATCGAGCAGCGCGCGCATGGGCATCAGCCCCGAGCCCAGTTTCAGATTGCTGTTGGGATTGTGCTGAACGCTGGCACCCTTCGCTGCGATTCGGGCGATATCGTCGGGTGTCAGCCACACCGCATGGATCAGCGAGGTGCCGGGAGCCAGGAAGTCCAGCTCGTCGAGGTGCTGAAAGAGGGTCTTGCCGCGCTCGTGCCAGGCGGAAGCCGCCTGCAGGCGAGTCTCCTGGACGTGGATGATCACGGGTAGCTCGTTCGCATCGGCAAGCTCGCGCACCTGACGCAACAAACCATCGCTGCAACGCTGTGGGGCGGAGGGGGCCAGCAGCACGCCGACCCTGGACGAGCGTGGGTGCCGGCTGGCCGCCAGTTCTTCGACGAAGCGGAGGTACTCTGCGGGTGGCGTGGCCTTGGCGGGTGCCAGGCTGGCCAGGGTGTCTACGCTGCACTCCTCTTCGATGAAGGGGACGCTTCGATGAAAGGGCACATCGAAGAGCGTGGGCCCGAGGAGTGCACGGATACCGATGTCTTCATAGGCGGCAAATGCAGCCTCGACATGCTCGCGATTGAGTACGGGCGAGGCATTGAAGTCGTCCACGATGCAGGTGGTCCCAGTTAGCAGGGCCTGGCTCGCACCCACCAGGGTTCGCAGGTAGACGTCGTCAGCGGTCAGCGGCAAGGGCTTTGCCGGGCGCACATAATTCATCCACAGTTCGAGAGGCAACCGGTCGTATCGCCCCTTGTGGAAGTTCTCATGGGAATGGTGATGGCCATTGATGAATCCCGGCACTGCCAAGGTGTTCCGGGCATCTATGGCCTCGCCCACCGGTGGAGCCGAGCCGGCCGGACGCACGTTATGTATCTCGCCATTCTCGATGACGATGTCCACGGGGCCGGGCAGTACGCCAGCCCCATTCTCGGCAAGGGCTCTCGGCCCCATCAGGGTCAACTGGTTCATGAGTGTATGGCCGACGACCACCCGCGGGCAGTCGTCGGCTCTCTCCTCTTTTCGGCTGAGGCTAAAAATGAGCACCCTGGCTCACTCTCCGAGGTAGGCCTCACGAAGAGCAGCCTGTTCAGCTCCCAGGGCCTCGGCAAACGCCTCATGGCCGAGGAACTGAATGCCCGATCCGATCTGATTGATCAGGCGCAGGAAGCCTTCGTCCTGGGTCATACGTTCGAAGCCATCGCTGAGCTCGGCAATCACTGCCTCGGGCGTGCCGGCGGGAGCCATCACCCCGCGCCAGAATTGGAACACCACATCGTAGCCCTCTTCCTGACAGGTGGGGATATCGCCATAGGCCTCGAAGCGTTCGGTATCGGTTACGCACAGCCCAACCAATGTTCCCGCCTCGAGGTGCTCGCCCACCACGCTGGGGTCGCCGGCATAGGCCATGGTGTTACCGCCCAGAAGCTGGGTTACGGCAGGTCCACCACCGCCGAGCTCGACCCCACGCATCTCGATATCGGCAGTGGCCTTCAGCATCTCGAATACCGTGTAGGTGAATCCGTTGCGGTTGTCGGAGCTGTAAACCACGTCACCTGGGTTGTCATCGGCATAGTCGACCAATTCACCAATGGTCTGGAAGGGTTGATCCGGAGTGGTGACAAAGATCGCCGGGCTGTAGTTGATGCGTGCGACCGGCACGAAGTCTTCCATGGCGTAGGGCAGGTCCTCTACCTGGGGCCGCAGGGAGTTGATGGTGGGGTCGCCGAACAGCAGCATGGTGCCGTTGGGCGTGCTGCGTGCTACCTCGGCGGCAGCCACGGCGCCACCACCGCCGCCCCGAATGACCGATATCAACGGGCGTCCCATGAATTCCTCGCCGACAGCGGTAATGATGCCAGCATGCAGCGAGTGGGACCCGCCGGCGGGATAGGGTGTGACGAAGCGAATCGGCTCGTCCGGCAGGTGGCTCTCATTTGCCAGCACTGAACTGGCACCGGCCAGCGTCGCGGCCATTACGGATGTGGTCAACAAGGTCTGAGTCAGGATGTTGCGGGTCATGAGTCGCCTCCTTCGGCGTTATTGGACTTGGCATGACGGGACCAGGGGAGCCGGGAGGAGCTCCACATGGGCTTCAGCCCTCGCCACGCCATGAAGGCAATGACCAGGGCCAGAAGTATGAGCAGCACCAGGCTGCCGGGGCGCGAACAGAAGATCGCCAGGCTGCCGTTGGAAAACACCAGAGACTGACGCACGGCGCTCTCGAATCCCGGCCCGAGCAGCAGCCCGATGATCAGCGGTGCGATGGGAAACCCCGTCCGGCGCATCAAGTAGCCAAGGCCCCCGCCAGCGGCAAGCACCAGCAGGTCGAAGCTGCTCGAGTTGACGGCATAGGTTCCGCATATGCACAGCAGCAGCACACAGGGATAAAGGACGCTGGGCGGTATTCGGGTCACCTGCTTGAGCCAGCGTATGGCCATCAGGCCGAACACCAGGAGCAGGACATTGGTGACCAGCAGCACGAGGAATAGCCCGAACAGGAAACCGGGGTTCTGCTGCATCAGCAAGGGCCCCGGCATCATGCCCTGAGCCATCAAGGCCCCGATCAGTACGGCAGTAATGGTGTCGCCGGGAATACCGAATACCGTCATGGGAATCAGTGCGGCGGGCACCACGGCATTGTTGCCGGCCTCGGCCGCTGCCAGCCCCTCTTGCGACCCTTTGCCGAAGCGTTCAGGCTCCCGGGAGCGGCCGCGCGCCAGGCCATAGGCGATCCAGCAGGAGATTTCGGCACCCAGGCCGGGCAGCGAGCCAAGGAAGGTGCCGAGCGAGGTAGAGCGCAGGATGGTCGGTCGCAGCGCCCAGAACTCACCCCAGCTCAGACGCTCACCCCCATGCGTGACGGGGTCTGCTGACTTGGCGCGCTGTTGCTGCGGATGAGTAAGCTGCATGAGGATTTCGCTGAGGGCGAACATGCCGATCAGCAGCGGGATCAGTGAGACACCCGCCAACAGGTCAGTATTACCGAAGGTGAAGCGCTGATAACCCGACATGGGGTCGAGCCCGATGCAGGCCACCATAAGCCCCAGCCCTGCCGCCGCCAGTCCCTTGATAAAGCTCTCTCCGCTCACGGTGGCGATCATGGTCAGGGCGATTAGGTAGAGCAGTGCGAACTCCGGAGAGCCGAAGCGAATCGCAATGGACGCCAGGGGCACTGCCACCAGGATAAGCACCATGGTGGCCATGAAGTCAGCAGCCACCGAGCTGTAGAGGCTCAATTCCAGGGCCTTGCGCGAATTGCCCTGGAGAGTCATGGCATAGCCGTCACGGGCGGTTGCCGCGGCTGCGGCCGTGCCTGGGGTATTGACCAGGATTGCCGGTATCGAGCCGCCATAGATGGCACCTTTATAGATTCCCAGCAGAAAAGGGATACCGATGGACGCTTCCATGAAGAAGGTGAAGGGCGCCAGTACCGCTACCGCCATGGTGGCAGTTAGGCCTGGTAGCGCACCGATCAGGATGCCGCCGGCCAGTCCTGCGGAGAGCGCCAGGAAGGTCCATGGCGACGCCAGCATGGCCAGCCCCTGCTGGAGAATGGCGAGATCGATCACAGCAGTACCCCCCGCGGGAAGTAGATCCCCATCACGCCTTCGAACAGGTGAATGACCAAGGTGGGTGGCAACACTGCCAGCACCAGTAGCAACATCCAGCGCCTCTCCCCGAACAGCAGGGCCAGCACAGGCACGGCGATCATGCTCGCCAGCCAGATCCCCAGCCAAGGCAGCCCTGCCGATACGGCAATCATCAAGGCATAGGCCAGCAACGCATGCGACGTGTGTCCCTTGGTCATCGGGGGCGGGGCCGAGGGGCGCCAGGCCAGCAGCGCCAGCACCAAGCCGCATGCCGCGACCAGCAGGGCGACCAGCCCCGGGAAGAAGGCTGCCGATCCGATGTCACCGGGATCACCATAGGGTGGCGGCGAGGCATGTACGGTGCGCAAAAAGAGCAGACCCACCGCCATGATGGCCAGGCCCATCAGGGTCTCGATCGTTCGCGTGAGCGGTGTTGTCAGGGTTTCGTTGACGAGGGTCATGTCTTGGCCTCCCGCACTGAGGAAGAAGAGCGCTTTAGCTCCACCTCGCCGATGCCATCGAAACGGGCTCGCACACAGCCTCCGGGAGGCACTTCGTACATGCCGCACCAACTACCGGTGGCAATGAGATCGCCGGCTTGGAGGGTCCAGCCTTGGGCAGCGGCATGTTCGGCCAGCCAGGGGAGCAGCGCGAGCGGATCCCCCAGCGGATGCTGCCAGGTCGATCCGGGCGGTGCTGCAATGTTCAAGGTCAGCGAAGTGTCTCCCGGCCAGCCTTGCACGCCACTGCCCAGCACGAGCCCGGCATGCATTTGCAGATCGGCGAGCAGGAAGTTCTGCGGCAGCTCTGGCCAGCCTTCTGCACGCACATCAAAGCGCTCGATCACTGCCAGGGTCTCGCCTACGGCGGCCTCGCACTCGTCACGCCCGGCGCCCGGAAGCAGTGCCCGGGAAAGCCGCACGGCGAGTTCCACTTCGATGCCTGGCACGCTGACCCAGGATGCCAGACGAGCCGGGCTGGGCAGCAACAACGCATCGGGAATGGGAGCGGCCAGTGGTGGTTGGCCCATGGCCAGTTTCCAGGCGTGTGGCCGTCCGGCAGGCCACCATCCCAGGCGTTGACCCAGCACCGCCTGGGTGGCATACGCCGCCGTACGACTGTCGGGTGCGAGCCGCCTGGCCGTCTCGGCCGCCAGCGGAGTACCGTTTCGCCACGCCTCGGCCAGGGCAACGACCAGCGCATGGGGAGCCTGGTTCAGCTCGTCCACGAGGGCTCCCCCATCGGGCGCGGCTTGGGACGGGCCGGCTCCGGTAGATCGCAGCGCAGAAAGTGGCCGCGGCCGGCTACCCCCAGATAGGCGCCATCGCGCCATACGATCTCGCCTCGGGATAGCGTCAGCGCCGGCCAGGTGCTGACCGGGATATCTTCATAGGGGGTATAGTCCACGGCATGGTGTAGATCGACGTTGCGAATCGTACGGTCAAGGCCGGTTTCCCAAATCACCAGATCAGCGTCGGTTCCCACGGCGATGGAGCCCTTGCGTGGGTAGAGCCCATACATCCGCGCCACGTTGGTTGCGGTGAGAGCCACGAACTGCTGAATGGTCAGCCGTCCGGTTTCCACGCCGTGACTGAACAGCAGTGCCAGGCGGGTCTCCAGCCCCGGAATGCCATTGGGAATTCGATCGAAGCTGGCATCCTCACCGGCGGCAAACTTGCCCTCAGGCCCGGCGAAGGTGAAAGGCGCATGGTCCGAAGAGAACACCTGGAACACGCCGTTTTCCAGTCCGTCCCACACCACCTGCTGGTTGGCTCGGTCGCGGGGTGGAGGGCTGCAAATGCACTTGGCACCATGGCTGTCGTCATCGCTGATGCCCAGGTCATCAGCGGTAAGGAACAAGTACTGGGGGCAGGTCTCGGCATAGATCCTCAGGCCGTGGCTGTGTGCCCAGCGCAGTTGCTCCACTGCCTCCTTGCCCGAGACATGAACGATGAGAATCGGCACGTCGACGAGCTCGGCATAGGCAATGGCCCGGTGAGTGGCCTCGCGCTCGACCAGCATGGGCCGTGCCGCTGCGTGGTAACGTGGAGCGGTATGACCCTGTGCCAGAAGGCGTTCGGTGAGCCAAGCAATGCAGTCGGCATTTTCGGCATGCACCATCACCATGGCGCCATGCTCGCGGGCCACCGCCAGAACATCGATGATCTCCCGGTCGGCCAGCTTGAGATCGTCATAGGTCATATAGATCTTGAAGGAGGTGTATCCCTCGCGAATCAGCGCGGGAAGCTCCTCGCCCAGTACCTCGGGGGTCGGGTCGGTGACGATCAGGTGAAAGGCGTAGTCGATGCAGGCCTTGCCTGTAGCGCGCTGGTGATAGTCATCCACTGCCGCCCGGAGGCTTTGACCTTTCATCTGGCAGGCAAAAGGGAACACCGTCGTCGTACCACCACAGGCGGCAGAGCGCGTGCCGGTAAGGAAATCGTCGGCCATGCGTGAGCCATCCGAAGTAGGCTGGTCGAGATGGCAGTGGCCATCGATGCCTCCGGGCAGCACCCAGCGCCCCGCGGCGTCGATCTCCTCGCGACCTGAACCCAGCCCGCTACCCAGCGCAACGATGATGCCGTCACGAATGCCGATATCCGCATCAAAGACATCGGACGCCGTAGCACAGTGAGCGCGGCGAATCACCAGATCATATTCACTCATGGATCAGGCCTCCTTCCATCAAACGACCCCAGCCGTGGACAGGCACGTCACCCTGGCCGATCATCTGCTGCATCTTCCACACCACGGTGGTCGTGGTATCCAGAATCGGAATCCCTAGCTCGGCCTCCCACTGGGGTACCAAATCGGCGGAGCAGAGATTGGTGCAGGCCACCACGATGGCGGGCGCTCCAGCCGCTGCGACGTGCCTCACCTGAGCCGTCAGGGTTTGTGGGGTAACCTCGGCATAGGCGAAGTTCTCGCTGATACCGAGATGATCTTCCGCCACTATCTCGAAGCCGGCGGCGCGGTAGTTGGCGAGAATTCGTGCCTGCACGTCGTCCGTGTAGGGGGTGACCAGGCCAAAACGCATCAGCCCGAAGGTCTCGAGAATTTCATTGAGCGCGAGCATCGAGGTGGTGGCCGGAATGCCGGTCTCGGCTTCGATGCGCTGGCAGAGGGTCACGTCGTGGTCGAAGCCCAGCCAGCCGGCGGAGGTACCGCTCCAGCCGATCACATCGACGCGCGCGTCGGCGAGCAGGCGGGCGGCAGTCAGCACGTGGCGATCATCGAATTGCCCGAGGGCCTGCTTGCTGAGGGCAATTTCGGTCACGGTGAAGCGCGAGAAGTGTGCACTGACCCCCGGGAGCTCGGACACCATGGCCGAGGTGAGCGGTTCCAGAGCGGTATTAGAAGAAGGGGTGAGCACCCCGAAGCGATGGCGTCTCATGGCTGGACTCCAGTGGGGGTGATGGATTCAAGAAGGGTCAGTTCCAGCGACTGGGCACCCTCCCAAAGACAGCGACGGCCCAGCTCGGGCAGCCGCTCGCTTCCCTCCACCACCGTCATGATGTGGTTTCCGGCGATCGGCCCCAGCTTGCTGGCAAAGCTGCAGGGCCCGTACGCCAGCAGAATCTCGGTCTCGCTGTAACCTCCGGGATAGAACAGCACTTCTCCCGGTGCGGGGTAACGGGTAGCGTTTTCCCACGGCAGCTCGAAGTCGCGCTCGCCCAGCGGCACCCAGACTCCCTCGCCGCTCCAGCGCACGTGGACCAGTTGGGTCTTCCAGGGTAAGAGGTCGAGTAGCGCGGCTACGCTGCGCGGCGCGCCTGGGCAGGTTTCGGCAATGAAGGTCAGTTCGCCACTGGTCAGGCCCAGGCGGTGGCTGAGAGGACTCATGACACATGCTCCCGGCCGACGAGCGCTGCAAGGGCAGGCGACAACCCTTGACAAGGCTTGCTGGGTGGCACGGCATAACTGCCCGCTTCGGCGGGTCGCGGGCCGAGCCTGGCCAGCAGCTCGGCCTGGCGCACCGCGCAGCTCACGCCGTCGACGATCGGCACGGGGATTCGGCTTTCCACCTGGCGGGCCAACCCGGCCAGCGGCGCGCCGGCGATGATCAGCACGTCGGCGCCATCCTCTTTGATCGCCGCCTGGCAGAGCGCCACCAACTGCTCGCCCTTGTCCTCCTGCACGGACCCGATGTCGCGCAGCGGTTCATCGAGGCAGCGAATGCCGGCCAGACGCGAGCTCATGCCATAGCGAGCCACCGTTTCGCCGTACCATGCGCGTATGCGACGCGAAATCGCCACGATCCCGATACGACCGCCAAGCATGGCTGCACTCATGAGTGCACTTTCGGTCAGCCCCACCACCGGGATCGACAGCATTTCCCGGGCGGCTTCCAGGCCAGGATCACCGAAGGCCGCCACGACGGCGGCATCATGTCCTGGGTGGTACTCGGCAAGCTCGGCCAGGGTCGCATAGGCGCCGATGGCGGCTTCAGCACGCGTCTCGATATAGGCCACGCCGAAGGCGGCCGTTCGCAGGGTCAGCTCGGTTTCCGGGGAAGCGCTGCGCTGGGCCTCGCTGGCAATCAACTCGGTAACGCTGTGGGATATGTTGGGATTGACGATCAGCAGCTTCATTCGAGTTTTCCCCCTCACACCTGTGCCCGGGCACGTTGCCACAGGGCTTCTGCCGCTGACTGTGCCTCCGCCAGAAGGGCCGCGGTGTCGGCATGGCACAGTTCACCGCCTTCGACCACGATCTCCCCGTTGCAGACCACATACTCAATGTCACGCCCCTGTGCGGTATGCACCAGATTGCCGAGCGTATTGATCAGCGGCACGAGGTGAGGCCGACGAAAATCGAACGCCACCAGGTCGGCCCGCTTGCCCGGCGTCAGCGACCCTAGTTCTGCATCTAGCCCCAGTGCCCTGGCACCGCCGAGCGTGGCCATCTCCAATACGTGATTAGGCTGCCAGCGATCATTGACCTCGCCCTCCTGCACGCGCCCCATGATCAATGCCCAGCGCATCACCTCGACCATGTCGGCATGCATGTTGTCGGTCGCCAGGGCCAGGTTCGCGCCGGCCTCGCGTAGCCGGGTAGTCGGGGCGATTCGTCCTCCCGTGGCATTGCCGCGTGGTACATGCGCGATGTTGGTGGCACTGGCTCCAATACGGGCGATGTCGCTGTCGCTGACGAACATGCAGTGCGCTGCAGTGAAGCGGGGTCCAAGCAGGCCCACCTCTTCCAGCAGTTCGGTGGGGCTCATGCCGTCGCGTTCCTGCACGCGGCGGTTCTCCTTGAGGCTCTGGGAGAGGTGCCCGTTTACCCGGATACCCAGGGCATCACGCGCTTCGGCTACCTTTGCCAGCAAATCCCGCGAGCAGGTATCCGGTGCATGGGCCGCCAGCTCGACGCCCAGCCGACCGTCCATCTTGCCCTGCCAGCGTTCGCACAGCGCCACGGCCTCGGCCAGTGTGCGCTCGCCGATCTCGGACCGGTGCTCCCAGATGCCCTCATGTACCCGGCTGAAGTCCACATCGTGGATGCGCCCGCACGTGATCACCCGCATTCCCAGCTCACCCATTGCCGGCAGGGTCAGGTCCGCGTGGACATAGCTGTCGTTAATCAGGGTAGAGCCGAACAGCAGCGCCTCGGCGGCGCCCAGGCGGGCCAAGGCCACCGCCTCTTTTTCGCTGACCTCGTGGCCATGAGGCACGCCCGGCGTGTAGGCCGGGGCAAAGCCCATGTCTTCGGCGACGCCGCGTACCATGGTCAGGATGGTGTGGGTATGAACATTGATGAATCCGGGCGTTATCACCCGCCCGCTCATGTCGAGCGTGCGTCTGGCCGGGGGCAGGGGCTTGGCGGGATCATCGGGCTCGACCGACACCAGGCGCCCGGCATGAATCACCAGCCGGGCACACGGGATTTCACCCAGTTCCGGGTCGACGGTAAGAACCCGCGGTCCGTGTATTACCAGGTCGGCGGGATGCGCAGCATCGAACATCAGCCTCTCCTTATTTGTCATTAAAAGCCCAGGGCTCGCGGCAGCGCCGTGACGATCTGCGGGAAGGCGATGCACAAGCCGAGGATGGCGAACTGGAAGGCGACGAAAGGCAGGGATTCGGCGACGAGCTTCATCATCGGTACGCGTGTGATACCGCTCATGACGAAGTAGAGGACGCCCACTGGCGGCGTCATCATGCCGACCACCAGGTTGTACATGAACAGGAAACCGAAATAGAGCGGATCGATGCCGTAGGCCACCGCCACGGGGGCAAAGAGAGGCACCAGCATGATGTAGGCAGCGTTGGACTCGATCAGCATCCCCACCATCACCAGCAATGCCATGGTCAGCAGGATGAACAGCATCGGGTCGCTGGTCAGCGACTGGATGAATGCCGACAGCATCATTGGCACCATCTCGATGGTGAAGACGAAGGTCAGCGCCGAGGCGAAGGCGATCAGCGCCCCGACCATGGCGGAGGTCACCGCCGCGCGATAGAGACAGCCCGGCAGGTCCGACAGGCGTAGGCGACGAGTCACCACGAAACCAATGAAGGCGGAATAGACCACGGCAATGGCAGCGCCTTCGGTGGCGGTGAACACGCCGCCGACGATGCCACCCACCACGATCACCGGCATCAGCAGGATGACCAAGGCTCGACGCGCGTGGCGAGCCACATTGCACAGATTGAAGCGCTCACCGGTCAGGGCATAGCCACGCTTCCAGGAAATGAACGAGGCGATGACCATGAAGCCCAGTGCCAGCAGAATGCCCGGCACGATACCTGCCATGAATAGGCCACCCACCGAGACCGAGGAGCCAGCCATCAGTGCATAGACGATCATGGCGTTGCTTGGCGGGATTACGGGTCCCAAGTTGGCTGCCGAGGCTATCACCGCACCGGAATAGGCATCCGGGTAATATTTTCGTAGTGCCGGTACCAGCGTACTGCCCATGGCGCTGGCGCTGGCCACGGCGGCCCCGCTGACGGAGGCAAAGATGGTCCCGGAGGTGATCGTCACATGGGCCAGTCCGCCGTGCATGCGGCCTACCAGGCTGTTGGCGAAACCGATCAGGCGATCCATGATGCCGGCTCGCACCATCAGCTCGCCGGCCAGCATGAACAGCGGTATCGCCATCAGCGGGAAGCTGTTGACGGCATGCATCATCCGCTGGGGCATCACCACCAGCTCGAAGTCGAGCATCCACAGCCCGGCCAAGGAACCAAAGCCCAGCGCAAAGGCCAGCGGCATGCCGAGCACGGCAAGGAACAGGAAAAGACCAACGGCAAGCCAGGTCATGCGGCCTCCTCCCAGGTGCGGGAGCCACCCCACGCCAACAGCGCCAGGTGAAGGAATGCGTGCAAGCCGCAAATCAGTACGGCGATGTAATAGATGGAAGAGGTGATGGGAAGCGTCGGCATCAGCTCGGGCCAGCGATCAATGGTCGCCACCCAGGCGCCAATCATCACCAGCAGCATCAAAAGCGTGGCGATGGCAGCCATCATTCGGAACAGCAGCTCCCGCAGCCACACGGGCATCATCATGACGAACAGGTCGATTCCCACGTGCACGCCGTGCTTAACCCCGTGGGGTATGGCGAGGAAGATCGCCCAGATGAAGAACAGGCGCGACAGCTCGTCGGCAGAATCGATGGAAGAACCGAGTACATAGCGCCAAAACACTTGCAGGGACACGATAATGGTCATCAGCCCCATGACCGCCACGATGGCCCAGTAGGTCGCGATGTCACACGTACCTACCAGGCGTTTCAGGGCGCCGTAGCCCCCTCCTCGAGGGGGCGGGGCGGGGCGTGACGCAGGGGAAAGATCATTTGAGAGGGTCATGACAAGGCCTCACTGCGCAGCTTCGGCTTCCTGGAACACCAGTTCGACGAATTCCGGATCGACGCGGCTCTTGAGGCTCTCTGCCACTTCCATCGTGGCCTCGCGAAGTTCGGCACGCAGTTCGGTGGAGATCGGCGTGAAGGTCATGCCTTCCTCGATCAGCTGCTCGCGCCAAGCTTCTTCTTCCTCGGCAGCCGCTTCGCGCTGCCACAGCATGGCTGCTTGCATGGCGTCGTCGATGATGGCGCGATGCTCTTCGGAAAGGGCGTTGTAGCGGCGCTGATTCGCCACGGCATTGATGAAGTCGTAGAAGTGACCGCTATCGGAGAGGTGCTCCTGCACCTCATTGAAACGCCGGCTGGCTATGATGTTGTAGGGGTTTTCCTGACCATCCAGTACCCCCTGCTGAAGGGCCGAATAGAGTTCGGATACGTCCATCGATACAGGATTGGCGCCCAGCGCACGGAAGGTCTGCAGGTGGACCTCGTTCGGCTGAAGGCGAATGCGCATGCCCTCGAAATCCTCCACCGAGGTGATGGGGCGAAGATTATTGGTCACATGGCGAAAGCCCAATTCGCCATAGCCCAGGTTGATCAAGCCGAGCTCAGCCATTTTTTCGTCGAGATACTCCCCCACCGGACCATCCATCACGGCGAAGGCCTGATCGCGGCTATCGAAGAGGAAGGGCAGGCTCACGGCCTCGTAGTCCGGTACGGAACGAGTGAAGTAAGCAATGGAGGTGAACACGGCAAAGATACTGCCCGAGCGAACCTGGTCGACGTTTTCCGTGGCACCGCCGAGTTGCATGGCGGGGAAGAGATCGACGCGGATACCACCGTTGGAGGCGCTTTCGACTTCCTCCTTGAACACCTCCATGGCGCGAGACACCGAGTGGTCGGTCGGGAAGTTGCCGGCGAGCTATGGTGATTTCTGGTGTATGGGAGGAGGTAGGAAGGGTGGCGTATCCTGTTGATTGATCACGACCAAGATCTCAATCAACATGAGTGGATACGCCATGACCGATTCTACCCTCCG